>JBFRWC010000493.1:0-17541 GCA_051439365.1 Leptolyngbyaceae cyanobacterium | reverse complement strand
ATTATATTGCCCATCCTGTGTTGGCGATCGCTGAGGCCAAAAACGAAAGTATTCCCAGTGGTTTGGGCCAGTGTGCCGCGACGATGATTGCGGCCCAGTTGTTCAACCAGCGCCAGGGGCAGTCGGACTCGACCCATCCCATTTACGGGGTTGTCACCACCGGAACCATCTGGAAGTTTCTCAAGTTGGCGGAGCAAACCCTCTTGATTGACCAAAAATGATGGGATACAAGCCCCGTCCTTCTAGGAGGGCTTTTCTTGATTTTGGATGTATTGCTTCAGCACTTCTATGGAAGCACCACCAACAGATGCAGAGAAGTGCGCTGGAGTCCATAGAGACTTCTTGCCATAGGGTTTTGGTAGTCCTGCTTGCCCATAGCGACGGCTGGAAACCCCTTTGAGCGAGTTAACCATCTGAGAGATGGATAGTTTTGGGGGATATTCAACCAATAGATGAACATGGTCAGACTCCCCATTAAATTCTAGGATTTGGAAATTCATCTTTTGAGCCACGCCATCAAAAGCCGATTGAATAAGCTGCAATCCCTCAGCGGTTAACACTTTCTGTCGATACTTTGTGATGAAGATAAGGTGAGCTTTGAGGTCTGAAACGCTGTGATTTTCTCGTCTATATTTCATGGTTATCCATGCAATGACCAACTATAATTATAGGTATGAAACTACGCTATAACTACAGAATCTATCCTACAGTCCAACAGCAAGAGCGGTTAGCTCAAACGTTTGGGTGTAGTCGGGTGGTGTGGAATGATGCTCTGGCCTGGATCAAAAGACTAGAGAAGGGTGAAAAGTGGCCAAGTAATGCGGATTTGCAGAAGTCTGTCATTACTCAGGCCAAGCAGACCGAGCAACGGTCTTGGTTGAGTGGCGTGTCAAACATTCCCTTGCAGCAATCAGTGAGGGATTTGGGATCTGCATTGTCAGAGTTCTTCAAGTCACTTAAAGGGGAGCGTCAAGGCTCTAGACTGGGATTTCCACGATTTAAGAAACGTCACGATAACCAATCAGCCCGGTTTACCCGTGGTGGGTTCTCTCTGCATGGCAAAAAGCTATACCTCGCCAAGATAGGTGAGCTAAAAGTCATGTGGTCCCGGCCTTTGCCGAGTGAACCTAGCTCGGTCACAGTGCTGAAAAACAAAGTGGGCCAGTATCATGTGAGCTTTGTGGTGGAGATTGATATCCCCTATCTCCCGGCTGATTACGAAGCAGTGGGGGTGGATTTGGGTATTAAGACCTTTGCTACAACCTCCCCCGGTGAGTTTATCCAATCTCCTGGATACGAGCGATTAGACCGTAAGATTAGACGGTTTCAGCGTCAGTTGTCGCGTCAAGTAAAGGGGTCGAAACGTTGGCAACAAACTAAACATCGGATTGCCAAGTTGCACTTGAAAATAGCTAATATCCGCAACGATTTCCTGCATAAGCTATCGACTCGACTGGTGAAGGAAAACCAACTCATCAGTCTAGAAGACCTGAATGTGAAGGGAATGGTTAAAAATCGGAGTTTGGCCCGCGCCATCAGCCTCCAAGGTTGGGGTATTTTTCGGTCCATGTGTGCAGCCAAGTGTGCGATGTATGGTCGTAAGTTCCAAGTGATTAGTCGCTGGGAACCGACCAGTCAGGTCTGTTCAAATTGTGGCTATCGGTGGGGAAAGCTCGACCTTTCGGTGCGAGAAGTAGTTTGCTTGAACTGTGGGGCCAAGCACGACCGAGACGAAAATGCAGCATTGAATATAATGCGGTCTGGGGTGGAGCTATCCCAAGACCCGAAAAATGGACACCGAGCGAGTGTAAGACCTTCTCAGAAGGCCGTTTGCGATGAAGTGTCAACCCGTCCAGTAGAGATCCAACTTAGCTTGGGTCTCTAGCTGGTGAATCCCCGCGCCTTTAGGCCGGGGAGGATGTCAAAAAATGGTCCGTTGCCGACTATCATCAGATGCGCGATCGCGGCATCCTCGACCAACATCACTGCGAACTCATCAGTGGTGCAATAGTGGACATGAGCCCAGAATCCACATTTCATAGATCTGTGAGCGATCGCGGTGCGGAATATCTCAGACAGGTACTCCAGGGCAAAGCCGAGATTTTTGAAGCCCATCCCATTACCCTGTCGGATTCAGAACCCGAACCCGACATCGCCATCGTGTGTTTACCGGATAATCAATATCTCCAGCATCATCCGTATCCAGAAGATATCTACTGGTTGATTGAAGTCGCTGACACAACCCTGGCCTATGACTTGGATACGAAACGCCAGCTTTATGCCAAGGCTGGAATTATTGAATATTGGGTGATTGATGTGGCGAAACGGCAATTGTGGGTCTTTCGGGATTTGCAAGCGGGGGATTATGCTGAGCAACTGGTGCTGACTGATGGCGTGATTTACCCGATCGCGTTTCCAGAGGGGGCGATCGCGATTCCCCAACTCGTCAGCATCCCCAAATAAGTGTGGTCGGATGGAAAGAGCGATCGGCAAGAGGAGCCAAAGGCTGATTTTACCGAGATGTGCCATACTAGCGCATTAGACAACTCACATGATGACACCCTATGCCCGATCGCCCTCTCGCATCTGCTCCCCAATCCCCCATTCATCCCCTTGGACTCGTCGGCATCGCGATCATCACCACCCAAATGGGGTCGGCCTTTGCCAAATCGTTGTTTCCTGAAGTGGGGCCAGCGGGAATGGTGGTGTTGCGGGTGGGGCTGGCAGCGATCGCGCTCTTCCTGTTCTGGCGACCCCGCTGGACGGAGAAGACCCACCACCATTTGCCCCTGATTATTGCCTTTGGGTCGGCCTTAGCACTGATGAATTTCTCCTTTTATTTGGCGATCGCCCGTCTCCCCATTGGTATCGCCGTCGCGTTGGAATTTATCGGCCCCTTGGGCCTCGCGGTGATATCTTCGCGGCAGTGGATTGATGTCATGTGGGCGATTTTGGCCGGAATTGGGATTGCGTTACTGACTCCCTGGGGCGGATTTGAGGTGGACCCGTGGGGGATTCTGTTTGCACTGATGGCCGCGAGTGGCTGGGCCTTGTATATCACCTGTTCCGCCAAAATCGGGCAGGTTTTGCCGGGAGGGCAGGGATTGGCTTGGGCGATGGTGGTGAGTACGATGCTTTTGTTGCCCATTGGGTTTCAGAGTGCCAAGATTGCCCTGGTTCAGCCCCAACTGCTGGGGATGGGCTTGGGGGTGGCGCTGCTGTCTACAGTGATTCCCTATTCCTGTGAGATGGAGGCATTGCGATCGCTCCCCGTCTATGTCATTGGTATTTTACTGAGTTTAGAACCTGTAGCCGCTGCACTCACAGGTTGGCTGATTTTAGGGGAAACGTTAACCGTAAGAGCAATGGTGGCGATCGGGTTGGTGGCGATCGCGGCTGCGGGAGTGTCCCGACCTCAGTCCCACTCAAGCCATTAGGTCTTGATAGCAAATTAAGTTTTCGGGGAGATTTTCTTTTTTTTTGCTGTCAATAGCAATACCAAGTGCTAGCTAAATTGTATGTAGGATAGAAGGATAAAGAACCGTTCATTCATGATTCGTTGCAATTTATTGGGTTAGTTGTAAACATAGACCCATTCATGCTGTTTTCTGCCATTCTAGATGGCATTCCACTCAATGGTGAAGAATTAATGAGGCGATCGCGCCCCCACCAACCACCAAGGCTAGATTAGGGATGCCCACTCAATCACCCTATTTTCCCGAAGCACGAATGGATCACCCCGATCAGCCCAGCGATCAAACGAAGCTCAAACAAAGTCAATCGATTTACCAACGGTTGACCCAAAACATTCAAACCGTGATTAAAGGCCAAGACAGCACGATTCGACGGTTATTAGCGGCCTTTGCCAGCGGAGGGCATGTGCTATTGGAAGACGCTCCGGGAACCGGAAAGACCACCCTCGCCAAAGCCTTAGCTTTTTCCATCAAAGCCCAATTTAAGCGCATCCAATTTACCCCAGATCTACTGCCGTCCGATATTGTGGGGGTTTCCATTTTTGATCAACAGACCAGCAACTTCCGTTTTCATCAAGGGCCAATTTTTGCCAATGTGGTGTTGGCGGACGAAATTAACCGAGCTTCCCCCCGTACCCAGTCGGCCCTGTTGGAAGCGATGGCGGAAGCCCAGGTGAGTGTGGATGGCCAGTTACGCCCACTCCCCACCTTGTTTTTTGTGGTTGCCACCCAAAACCCGGTGGAGTCGCGGGGCACCTATCCGTTGCCGGAAGCCCAGATGGATCGGTTTGCCCTGCAATTTAGCTTGGGCTATCTCGCTGCTGAGGATGAGGTGGCGATTCTCTCCGCCCAATTGCAGGATCATCCCATTGACGATATCCAACCCTGTCTGACGGTAGCTGATGTTGAATTGCTGAAGCAACAGGTGAAACAGGTGCGGATCAGTGAAGAACTAAAGCGCTATGTGGTGGATTTGGTCCAGGCCACCCGATCGGCCTCCGGGGTACAATTGGGAGCCAGCCCACGGGCTTCCATCTCCCTGATGAAGGTGGCTCAAGCGATCGCTCTCTTCGACGGCTACGAATTTGTCACTCCCGACCATATCCAAGAACTGGCCGTGTCCGTGATTGCCCATCGACTGGTGATGGACCCCCAAGCCCAATTTTCAGGGCGCACGGCGGCTGGCGTGGTTGAGGAGATTGTGGCGGCGACACCTGTCCCTACTTAGCCGGACAAATCCCTTCCGGTGGGCGGTGATCCCGACCTTTAGCCCTCTGCCTCCAACGTTACAATAGGCTGTCAAGCGTGAGTGGCAAAAAACAGCGATCCACTCGCGATCAACCTTAATGTAGACTGGCACCCAAGCAATATGCAGAGAAAGTTCATGGCAGCACAGATGTCGGCGATCATCGGTCGCGTGGTGGCGATCGCGCTCAGTTTCGCGGTTTTGGTCACGGCTCCCTTAGCCGCTGAGGCCGTACCCCTGTTGGCCCAAATTCCTATCAGTCCCCATAGTTTTGTGGCGGATGCTGTTAACCAAGTGGGGGCATCAGTGGTCCGGGTGGATACGGAGCGAGTGATTACCCGTAGCGTCAATCCCAGCCCCTTTTTCAATGATCCGTTTTTCGATGATCCGTTTTTCCGGCAGTTTTTTGGCGATCGCCCCCAGTTTTCCCAGCCCTACGAACGGGAAGAACGCCAGCAAGGCCAAGGATCAGGAGTCATCATTGACACAGACGGTATCATTCTGACCAATGCTCATGTGGTTGCTGATGCAGATACGGTAACCATCCGGCTCAAGGATGGCCGCACGTTCGATGCAGATGTGTTGGGTGTGGATCCCCTAACGGATCTGGCGGTGGTGAAAGTGAGTGCCACCGAATCGTTGCCTGTGGCGGCTCTTGCTGACTCTGATCAAGTTCAGGTAGGAGATTGGGCGATCGCCGTGGGGAATCCCCTCGGCCTTGATAACACCGTCACTCTGGGCATTGTCAGCACCCTCAATCGCTCCAGTGCGATGGTGGGGATTCCCGACAAGCGCCTCGACTTCATTCAAACCGATGCCGCCATCAATCCTGGTAACTCTGGTGGTCCGTTGCTCAATGCCAACGGTGAAGTGATTGGCATCAACACGGCCATTCGGGCCAATGCCAATGGGATCGGGTTCGCCATTCCCATCAACAAAGCAAAAGAAATCACCCCTCGTCTAATTCGGGGCGAAAAGGTCTCCCATCCTTACATTGGGGTGCAAATCGCGAATCTAACACCAGAACTGGCACAGGACAACAACAGCGACCCCAATGCCACAATGGTCCTCCCTGAAGTTGAAGGGGTGATTATCACCGGGATTATCCCGAATACCCCTGCAGCAGAGTCGGGCTTACGGCGCGGTGACGTGATTACCCAAGTGGATGGTGCGGTCATTACCGAGGCCAGTGAGTTACAATCCCTCGTCGATCAGACGAGGGTGGGACAAGTGCTGCAACTAACAGTACTGCGGGGCGATCGCACCCTGACGATCAACGTGAGTACGGCGGAGCTTCAAAGCTAGAGCCTCCTGAGTTATACGGACTCATCCCAAAGACTCACCTAAACTTTACTGGAGATCCTGTATATTCACCTAGTCTTTACAGCTCTTGTTGTGAGACCGGGCAATAATAAAGTTGAGTGTTGCACAGCTCGTCTCTCAAGAAACCCGGCGGCTTAATTGTCGGGTTTTTTTTATTTCCTATTTGTCGAAAGAACAGGTTTGGGGCTGAACTAGTCTTCAGAGAGAAAACTCCGGCGAACCTTTTGCCCATCGCTGAGGGGTTTGCTGCTGTTCACCACAAATTCTTCTCCCGGTTGCAAGCCCGTCAGAATCTCTACTTGATCGTTGTCTCGCTGACCCACCTCCACTGGACGGGCCAAGATCGTTATCTCTTCCCCCGATTGAGTGGGGACGAACACCATCGGAGTGTCAGTATCCGCGAGGGCGATCGCCCCTGCGGGAATCATCACCGTATCCTGAACTGGAGGGGCAACAGCAACCCGTGCCATCAGACCGCTGCTAATCCGATTGTTAGCATTAGTCACCGTGACTTCTACAGGAATCAGACGGGCAGCCACATCCGCCACAGGCGAAATTTGGCTGACGCGGCCCGGAAAGGACTCGCCCGGAAAAGCATCCAATTGCACCTCTACCCCTTGGCCCAAAACAAACTGGTTTAATTCTCGATCCGACACTTGAATTTGGATATGAACCGTCCTCAAGTCACCAATTTCCAGTAGTTCCTGTCCAGGCTGAACTAAATCCCCTAGGTCTACCAATCGAGTCAATACGGTTCCAGTTAATGGAGCCTCTAACCGAGCATAACCCGATCGCTCCTTCACCTGATCGACAATGGCTTGCTGAGCATCCATGCGGGATTGCACACTGTCAATTACCCGTTCTCGGTTGTTCACCTGTTCTTCGGCTGCTCGCAAAATCTGGGCCGCTGTTTGCCGTTGAGTTTGAGCCAGCTCTGCCTCCTGCAACGGAATGACCCGATCATCAGCTAAAGATTGAAACCGATCGGCATCCGCCTGTGCCTGCTGTAATTCGGCCTGCGCCCGTTCCACGTTGATTTGGGCCTCGGCTAATTCAGCCTTGGCTTGATCGATTTCAAACTGTCGGGCTGCCAGTTCTGCCTGGGCTTCGTTGATTTCAATTTGGATTAAGTCGGTATCCAGTTGAGCGAGAAACTCCCCCCGACGGACGCGATCGCCCACATCTACGGCGATATCCAATAACTGCCCCTCAGTGCGCGATCGCACTGCTACCGTTTGCGCTGGGGCCGTCGTGCCAGCATAGCTGGAAGTTGCTGCCGTCGCCGACCCTTGAGCGACTGCAATATCCACCAGCGGCAGTTGGGGAACCCGTTCGACCACAGGCAGATTGGACTGAGTTGCTGGTTCCAGGCTACATCCGGTTGACAGTAAGAGGCCAGAAAACAGGAGGGAGACACTCGCAACCCATCGAATTGGCAAAGCCATAGGTGACACGTCAGGGAACTAGAGGACAGTCGCTTCGTCTTGAATAAAGCTTTGTTTGTTCTAAAGAAGTCACCTTAGAGTATATCGCTCCAATCTGCCAATTGGACCAAACCTAAGGGGATCACCGAATCGCACAATGATAGGGTTGAATGGCAGGGCTGAATGGCAGGGCTGAATGGCGATCGCGCTGATGCCAATACATGCTTCCTAGCAGTGTCCGTTCCTAGCATTGCCAGAGGAAATAGCACCCCGTAGGCCAGTGGCTATGGAAACCATAGAAAGATGTCTCAAGAGTCAAGTCAGAAGTAACATTTTTTGTAGAGATTCACACGATTTTAAATCTTTCATAAAGTTATGGGATATAATCCTGTATGGGTGCTTTGTTTCCTGCGTTCACTCAGGGGTTCTCAGGCTCGATGTAGGTCTGAAAAGGGTAGTGAATTTTTGGATTCCACCGTAACCTCATCATCTGCCAGTTTTGAAATTAATCTCAATTAAATGTTCCTAAATTAAATTACCGTGAATTAGTCCTATGAGTAATCTACTAACTAGCGCCTTAATATTGACTTATTTGGGTTACGGTATGTGGCTGGCCCGGACTTATTACGACCTATGGCAATATCGCCCCATTATGAACCAGCACAGTCTTGCTTTTCTGCTGCTGCTAGGGTTAAGTCTAGCTTGGCCCATCGTTGTTCCTATCAGTTATATCGAGCTGCTGCGGGAGCAAACCCGCGCCAACCGAGCCTTATTTCGGAGTGAGGGATCGGCCTTTGGAGATCAGTCACTCAGTAGAGCTTCCACAAACTCATAACTGGAAAACGGGCGTAGGTCTTCAATGCCCTCCCCAGCTCCGATAAAGCGAATGGGAAGACCCAATTGTTGGACCACAGCGAGGGCAACACCGCCTTTAGCGGATCCATCCAGCTTGGTCAGCACCACTCCACTCAGTTTGGCGGCTTCTGAGAAGACTTGAGCTTGGCGGAGACCATTCTGACCCAGGGTTGCATCTAGAACAAGGAGGGATTCGATCTTGGCATTGTCGGCTTTTTTATCAACAATGCGGCGAATTTTTCCCAGTTCGTCCATTAGGTTTTTCTTATTCTGCAAGCGGCCAGCAGTATCTACCAACAGAACTTCCACGTCGCGGGATTGGGCCGCTGAGATGGCATCAAAGACCACCGCTGCCGGATCGGTGTTTTTGCCCGGATTGGCGATCACGTCTACACCGCTGCGATCGCCCCAGGCTTTTACCTGCTCCACGGCGGCGGCCCGGAAGGTATCCGCCGCCGCAATTAGACAGCGATAATCGGAGGTCCGGGTCATGTGGGCCAGTTTGCCGATGGTCGTGGTTTTCCCGGCTCCGTTCACTCCGGTGAGCATCCAAATATTCAAGCAGTTCTGTTCGGGCACAAAATCTGGGGCGTAGTTGCCGGAGTCAAAGGGCTGATCAAGCATTCCCCGCAGGATCTCCTTAAGGTAAGCGATCGCCTCATCCGAGGGTAGCGCCCCTTCCCGCATCCGGGCTTGGAGTGATTCGATCACGTAATCCGTCGCGTCTACCCCCACATCCGCTTGCAGCAGCAGATCTTCAATTTCCATCACCGCCGCCGCATTCAGTGGCCCTTGCCCCACCACCGAGCGCAGTTGATTGACTAATCCCCGCCGCGTTTTACCTAACCCTTGCCGCAGCTTGGTTAACCAAGTGATTTCTTCTGCTGACACCTGATCGGGACGGCGACCCTGGGAAGCCAGCACTCCCGCTGACCAGACAAAATCTTCATCCAGTTCCACCTCAGCCGTGGGTTCAGGCTCAGGCTCTTCCTCAATAGCGGTTTCCTTCAGCCGTTCCAAGCGCTCTTGGCGTTCTGCCTCCGCCTTAGCCCAGAAGGGGAGGGGGGCAGCGGGTTCTCTGGGAGTCGGGGCAACTGGAGTCGGGGCAACTTCAGCAGTGCTAGTTGAGGTGACTGGGGAGTCAGGTGGGGACGCGATCGCCTCCAACTCAGCCTCCGTCTCAGTATCAGCCTCAACTTCAGTCTGAACGTCGGGACTTGCTAGTTCAGCGATCGCCCCCTCAGGCGTATTAGCCTCAGGAGCATCGACCTCAACAGGGACAGTTTCTGGGGGCGTTTCAGTTACGACTGCTTCAGTTGGCTCTGACAGCTCAGCCTCTTCTGCAACTGAAGCATCAGAAGCATCAGAAGCATCAGGAGTTGTTATCGGTAATGCTGATGGAGAGTCGTCCGGGGAATCATCTGCGGTGGTGTCGGCGATCGCAGGTTCTGGGTCCGGAGAGGACTGCTGTTGAATCGACTGATAGGCGGCTTTGGCCCATTGTAAATAGTCTTCAGCATTAGCTGGAGCCGTATCAGCAGCGGTCTCCGACTCAGCGGGTTTTCCAGCACGACCGGATTCAGATTCAGGTGGGGAAGCTGACGCTGCTGGTTTTGATTCAGGCTGAGCGTTTTCCTCAGCCTTCTTACCGCCCAATTGTCGCTTGAACCAGTTAAATGCCATAGCCGCCTTCAGTCCCTTACCTATGCTTTCCTTTGATTATGCTACGGAATTGGGGTCAAATGGCCGCACCCACAGGCTGGATTTCAGGTATTGACTAAACGAACAAACCGTTTTTTGCCCACTTGTAAAACCTTGCCATCCAACTCTGCCGCCGATTCAATGACCAGGTTAGGATCTTGGATGCGATCGCCATCCAATTTCACCGCCCCCCCTTGGATCTGCCGCCGCCCATCGCTGCTACTCTTGCACAGGGAACTCGCCCCCAAGATGTAAAACAGCTTGTTGGGAAAGTCCAACGCCGCAATGGAGAACTCCGGCACCGCTTCCGCCTGGGCTGCATCCCCCTGGACCAGTGTCATAGCCGCTTGCTGGGCATCCAGGGCCGCCTGTTCGCCGTGATATTGGCGCACCACCTCCAACGCCAGGAGTTTCTGCTGTTCCCTGGGATTCTCTGGCAATCCATCCAAGGCCAAATTCGTCAGCAGTTCAAAATAATTCTTGATGATGGCATCCGGAGTTTTTTCCAGTTTGGAATACATGGACAAGGCATCTTCGTTCAACCCCACATAATTGTTGAGGGATTTGGACATTTTTTGAACCCCATCGGTGCCTAAGAGAATCGGCATCAGCAAGCCAAACTGAGGCCGCAAACCAAAATGCCGCTGCAAGTCTCGACCCACCGCCAAGTTAAACTTCTGGTCAGTGCCACCCAATTCTACGTCGGCTTCGATGGCCTCGGAGTCATAGCCCTGCATCAGCGGATACAAAAACTCGTGCAAGAAAATGGGAGTTTCCTTTTTGTACCGTTCAGCAAACCCTTCCTTGGCCAACATTTGGCCCACGGTCATGGTAGCCAGCAATTCTAAAATTTTGGTTAAATCCAACCCAGATAACCACTCGGAATTGCGCCGAATTTCCAGCCGCCCGGGGGTCTCAAAATCCAAAATCGGGCGCACCTGATCCAGATAGGTCTCGGCATTTCGCTGGACATCGACCTCCGTCAGTTGCTTCCGCACGTCCGATTTTCCCGTGGGATCACCAATGCGAGCGGTAAAGTCACCAATAATCAACACCGCCGTATGTCCCGCATCTTGAAAGGCCCGCAGTTTCCGGAACAAGGTACTGTGGCCGAGATGGATATCGGTGCCTGTGGGATCGATGCCCAACTTGATCCGCAGGGGGCGATCGCTCTCCTCAATCCGCCGCATCAGGTTTTCATCCGCTTGGTCGGACTCCGGTTGGTGGGGAAAAATTTCGTGGGTACCTCGCTGCAACCAGTTCAAATCGGATGGTTGAGACGCAGAAGGGATGGGACTAGCGGCTGAGATAGACATGCTGGTTGAGTAACGGGTTAGATAAAGGGTGATGCCAACGGGTCAGACCAGAGAACTGAGAACTGACGGCGTGTGACATCTTATAACGATAAGCCGAATTGGACCTCATCATCAGGCCAAACTCAATTATGCTACCAGTGCATTACTGATTTAGGGTTAGGAGCGATGTAAACAGGGTTTACGGCATTGCTACGCTCTTCTCAAAATGATTTAGCATAGACAGAAATTACCGTATCATACGGGCTACATCAAGATGGCTCCTTGACCTAACGGCCTACTGTCTAAGATTCATCCTATCTTCTCCCGATCAAACGTGGTCAAAAACGTCCAAAGACAAACAACAGTTCCTCTACCGCAACAGCGATCGCCCTCTGCTATCCTTGAGGTTTTTCGCTTTGTTCGACACGTGAGTACCATCACCGCAGGCACGATCCTGACGGCCACAATGTTTGCCAGTTCCGTTGCCGCAGGCGGGTTAGTGGGCCTTGCCATCAGCTTCCGGAACTTGCCTGATGTCCGCATCTTGCGAAACTACATCCCCACGGAAACCTCCTATATTTACGACATTAATGGTGTCCTGCTAGACAGCATCCATGATGAAGTCAACCGAGATGTAGTGCCCATTGACGACATCTCGCCAGACTTAAAGCGGGCCGTTCTTGCCATTGAAGATAGCCATTTTTATACCCACCGAGGGATCAACCCCACCAGTATCGGGCGGGCACTCTTGGTGAATCTAGAACAGGGCCGAGCGGTGGAGGGGGGATCAACGGTGACCATGCAGTTGGTCAAGAATTTATTTCTGACCCCAGAACGCACCATCAGCCGCAAGGTGGCTGAAGCGGTATTGTCATTGCGCTTGGAGCAAATTTTCACCAAAACTCAGATCCTGGAAATGTATCTGAATCAGGTGTACTGGGGTCACAATACCTACGGGGTGGAAACCGCTGCCCAGAGCTATTTCAATAAGTCGGCATCCGATCTGTCTCTAGCTGAGGCGGCGATGATGGCGGGGCTCATTCAGGCTCCAGAAACCTACAGTCCGTTTATCAACTACCAGGTGTCGAAACAGCGACAGGCGATTGTGTTACAACGAATGCGATCGCTCAACTGGATCACTGAAGCTGAGATGGAAGCTGCGAAGGTGGAACCCTTATATCTAGGGGAAATTACCTCTTTTCGCGAGAGCCAATCCCCCTACGTCACGGATGCGGTAGTGCAAGAACTCAACAATCGCTTTGGTGAAGACGCAGTGCGCACCGGGGGAATGCGCATCCAAACCACCATTGATGTCAATTTCCAGCGCCAAGCTGAGATCATCGTCCGCAATGGCCATCAGCGTCTCCAACGCCGGGGACTCTATGCCGACCAAATTGCCCTCGTTGCAGTGGACCCCCGCACCCATTTTGTTAAAGCAATGGTCGGCGGGATCAACTATGAGGACAGCCAGTTCAACCGAGCGATTCAATCCAACCGACAGCCCGGTTCTGCCTTCAAACCGTTTGTCTATTACGCAGCCCTTGCCTCCGGTCAATATGGTCCCTGGTCCACCATTAACGATACTCCGGTATCCTATCCAGACGGCAACAAGCTCTACTCACCCCGAAATTATGACGGCTCTTTCTACGGAACGATTACCTTAACCACGGCATTAGCCTCTTCTCGTAACGTCCCTGCGGTCAAACTCGGTCAAGCGATCGGGTTGGATAAGGTTATCGAGATCTGTCGCACCCTGGGCATTGTTAGCCCAATTGAACCGGTTACGTCTTTGCCTCTAGGGGCAGTGGACCTAACTCCGATGGAAATGGCCGGAGCCTATGCCACCTTTGCCAGTGGGGGGTGGCAGTCCGATACCACGTTCATCGTCCAAGTCACGGATAGCAACGGCAATATCCTGTTGGACAATCGGCCTAAACCCCAACTGGTCCTGAACCAATGGGCCGTCGCTTCCCTGACTGAAATGTTGGAGGGGGTGATCAATGGAGGGACGGGGAGGCGGGCTAGCCTGGGCCGTCCTGCGGCAGGCAAAACCGGGACCACCTCATCAGAGCGCGACATCTGGTTTTTGGGCTATGTGCCCCAGATGTCCGTGGCTGTTTGGATTGGCAATGACGACTATAGACCCTTGAGCCGAGGCGCAACAGGGGGCGGTTTCGCAGCTCCCTTGTGGAGAGACTTTATGCTAGAAGCCCTAAAGAATACCCCTGCGGAGGACTTTCCGGCTTCGTCTAACTTCAATCCCCCCCAGCCTTAGGCTTAAAGATTAGGCGCTTTTCCATTCATTGATTTTGAGCATGAAACATAAAGTCCTTTGCGATATTGGGACAACTTGGCTACAGAGCCGGACCCATGTAGCCCCCGAACTGGGACATTTCCTGTCCCAGTTACAGCAAGTTGGATAAACTCCTAACTGTTTGAGGTAGGCTCCCCTTGTTGTTGGCGTAAAGCCTCAAGTTGCGCGTCAATTTGAGCGAGTTGGGGTTCAAGGTTTGCCATTGCTTGTGATTTCATCACTTTCGCCTTCTGCGCCATCGTCAAGGTATCCGCAACCAGACGCTCCCGATACTCTTCTAACTCCCGGATAACGTCGGTCAGTTCATTGGGACTAGCTTGTTCGAGGGGGTTAAGCTCTGATGTTGCGGGGATGGATGTTTCTGCCATGGATGCCTCTGTCATGAATTCTGTGTTTACCTCAGCGCAAATTCATCTTAAAGTCTACATCACTCCTTCCCCAAGCAAGAGAAATTGTAACTTAGTTTTGGATAATCCAGACTTCAAGACCTGATAATTCCAGTTATTTTTTTCTGATTTTAAGGTGCGCTTTCTACCGAATGTAAATCCAGTTTACGCTCCAAATCAAACAAAAAGCCGTGAATATACTCCTCGGTCCATTCAGGCCCATAAAAGCGGGTAAACATTCCCCTAGCCGGATCTTTTTCGGCTCGATAACGAAGATAACGCAGTTGCGCCGCCTCAATTTCTTTTAAAGCCTCCGCATCAGTGACAGGTTCAGCGTCATTGACAAAATTCAAGTAAGCCTGGAGATAGTCTTTAAACGCAGCAAAAACATGAGTTTCAACCACCTCAGTTTCACGAGGACGGGTCCAGAGAAACGCGGGTGAAAAAAATGCATGGGCTTCATCTGGGAAATCCCCACCCCAAGGCAAGTGAGGCTGATAGGATTCAAAGATAGGCAATACGGGTGTCGTGTACTTCTCCTGATAGGCAGGGCGATCGCGAAATAAAGGTTGCATATCCAAGGCAATTAAATGTCCCCCTGGCAACGTCACTAAGTCTGCCCCAAAAAAGGGTAAGTCATAGTTGAGTTGAGGGAAAATCACAAAGTTTAGCACCTGAAGTGCATTGCCTCCCTGGACGTGAGCGGCTCGAATCTGCCTAAGCTTGGGCGCTTGATACCCATAACTCGTGGTAAGGACTTCATTTTGATGCTTACCCTTGCCCACGATCGCCGACTTGGAATCAAACCCTGGAGGGATGGGATAAGGGGCTAACTCAAGGTGTTCTTTTAAAAGAGCGATCGCGCAGTCCAAAAAGGGTTGATAAAGGGTCATGATAGATACTAGATTACTTTCTCCCAGCCCCAGCCGTGACTAACGGCTTCGCATCTTCGAACAAAAAGCCATACAAGAACTTTTCAGACCATTCATGGCCAAAATAGCTGCTGAATAAACCAGAGGCAGGATCACGGTCAGCACTATACTGATCATAATCTGCTTGAGCTTTAGCAATCCGCTGAATATCAGACGGGTCATCCAACGGCTCAGCTTCCTCTAAAAGTTGCCAATATAGATTTAAGTAATCTTTGAATGCCTCAAAAACCCGAGTATGGACGGTGTCTGCATCAACTTTGGCAAACAACAAATATTTTGAGAAGTACTGATTTGCATCATAGAACTTCATTTCCATATTTTGGGAGAGATCTGGATATTTCTCATGCAACGCTTTCAGCGGATGAATATATTTAGCCAGATACGATTCGTCCTGAAATAATGGCTGCAAATCCATCACAATCAAGTTCTTAACCGTCCCAAAAGAGAGAAAATCAATACCGACTAATGGCAAATCATAATGATGACTGGGATAAATCACACTATTGAGAATCTGAGCCGTAGCACCAGCGTCAATATAGGTGTAGCGAATTTTCCTAAATTGAGGGCACTGATAGCACCAGCTTTGAATTGTACTCGGATTCTTGCCACGATCACTGACTCGATAGTCCAGCCCTTCGGGAATAGGACGGCTGCGCAATTCAAATCGCTGGGACAAAGATTTTTCTAGGTATTCAAGAAAAACTCTATACATTTTTTCAAAACCCACATACTTTATGTCTTCTGAGAATAGGCTATTTCAGGATCATCGTCGTTGCCTTTGTAAAACAAAGTAACAATCCTTAACGCTCAATCTTTATTTCATCGTTTTAGAGGTTTATAGCGATTAAAGATTGTCTATTGAGGATTAGTGGCCGAAGCCCTCGCCACATTGCGATCGCGCATCGCGGTTAAGTCTGCTTCCGATACACAGCGGCGTTCAGAACAATAAGTCATCAAATAGATACCGTTCAACGTGCGAACCGTACTGACGCGAACCCGGAAGTGATCGGTCAGGAACCAGCAACGCTCTTGGCCTTGATTATTCTCATAATCTGTATCGATTGTTAAAATACCGTCTTGGCCAAACCAGTAGCGGCTGACAACTGGGATTTTTTCAACATAGCCCTGGTTGCGCAAGAGTTTTCCGGATCGCCCGGTCTCATCGTCAGGCACATCGACTAGGACTGCTGCCTGATCAGGGTTGGGCGATTGTTGATCCTCATGCTCTTGCCACATGAAACTCGCTCCACCCGTGGCGATCGCTGGATCAATTCCCTGAGAATCACAGATCTGTTGAACCCGGTGATCAGCGGCTGCAACCACCTGCACATAGAGTTTTGATTCCCCGGATTGGTCCCTGCCAATATCAAATTGGTGGACACTCCGTTGGGTAAACCAGACCCCTTCACTTTTCTGAAAAAAGGTCATCATAGTTGTGGGCGGGATGAGTGGCATAGAATTGCTCTCTTAATCTTTAATATCTTGGATCGAGGATCAATGGGTAGTGGAAAATCGGACCCGATCGGGTCCTGATTTCCGTGAGTTTCTGCCAGATTGCGTTGTCCTCTCAACAGTGGTGCATGATATTGTGCATAATAATTATGCCGTGATTCGAGCGCCTTATTTGACAGAATTATGTTAAAAACTCCTCAAGACGTTGCCACTCATTTTCAATCAGGACAATCCTTCAGTCATTTAGATTTATATGCGTTTGACCTCACAGGCTTTGAGCTGTCCCATGCCAACTTTCAGCAAACCATATTGCTACGGGCTATTTTGGCGAAGAGCAACCTAACCCAGGCTAATTTACAAGACACCGATCTGCGAGGGGCTGATTTGAGCCAAGCGGTGCTGCAAGACGCAGATTTAACTGGGGCGTGCCTCTATCGAGCTGACTTAAGTGGGGCAAATCTAAGCGGTGCTACTTTAACGAATGTTCAGTTAAAAGGGGCACGTTACGATAGCCACACCATTTTTCCGGAGGGATTTGCTTATCAGTCGTCTGGGGCGCTGGGTCCAAAGGCAACTCTTAATGGTACAGCCCTTAACACGGCTAATTTACGCCATGCGGATTTACAAAAGGCCAGTCTTTTGGGAGCCTATTTGAGCGGTGCGGATTTGACAGGGGCTAATTTACGGGGCGCTCGCCTTACCCAGGCTGATTTTCGCCGGGGGTTTTTAACAGGGGCTTTTTTGCGAGACACACGATTGCAAGGGGCCAACCTGAGTTACGTTGATTTGCGAGCTGCGGATCTAACGGGGGCTGAGTTTGAGCAGTTTGAAAGTATTGCGGGTGCCGACTTTTCCCATGTTCAAGGGTTGAGTGAGACGATGCGATCGCGTCTCCTCAGTCAGCCAGCCCAAGAGTTAGATACCATTCATCCCCTCACCCTCAAAAGCACCAGGGATAGCTTAAAAAACGAATGAACCAAGATTTATTTTCAGGAGTATTATTAAGGGGAACCTCGCAAATATCTTATCCGATCGCGTCATCAAATCACCGAATCAAACGGCTGGGACTTGCTTTTCTAGCTGACGAATCGCCAATTCGATATTGGGGCGTAAATCGGTCTCTGATTCCTGATCCAGAGC
>JBFRWC010000492.1:0-5673 GCA_051439365.1 Leptolyngbyaceae cyanobacterium | reverse complement strand
ACCGAGGACCACCCACAATTCCAGGATTACCAAGACCTACATCAAGAGAGTTCCCTGGACGAATGGCTGATCAATCTCACCAGTTACGCCTGACCCAATTTTCTGACAATCGGCTCATGGACACCGCACAAATTCCACTATCTTCTCCAGCACCCCGTGAAGAACAACCCCGTCAAATTCCTTACCAACCCAAAAGTAAGGGGACATCAACTGAAACACTCATTCCCTACAACATGGCTAGTTCTGCTCAAGCAGCCTTAGACCAATTTGAGCACCAACATGGAGAAATTGATGAATATCTGGCAGAAAGGTTGGGATATGCCAGTGTTCGTGAGTTGCATCAATATTTTAGTGCCGAGCAGGTGGATGCGGCTGCCCTTGCCATTAGTAATTTGGAGCAAGGCACAGGGTTTATCATTGGCGATCAAACTGGCGTGGGGAAAGGGCGAGTGTGTGCTAGCATCATGCGCTATGCCCGAATCCACGATAAAATCCCTGTTTTTGTCACTCAAAAGAAAACGCTCTACAGCGACATGATGCGCGATGTGGCAGACATCGGCCTCCATCGGTTTTACCCCTTCGCCACCGACACACAAATCCACATTCCGTTAAGTAATGGGCAAGAAATCTGCACAGGTCATGCCACTCTACAAAATAAAGAAATGCGGAGCATGATAGCGTCCCGTAACTTGGGGCACTACAGCGCTGTATTCACCACCTACAATCAACTTCAAACGGTTGGTAAAAAAGAACCATTGCGGCGTCAGTTTTTGAGGGCGATCGCCCCCAATGCCATTTTTATTCTGGATGAAGCCCACGAAGCAGGGGGGACGAAGGGTAAATGGAAAGCCAATAATGAACCCCCAGACCGGGCAGAATTTGTCAGAGAACTGGTGGATAACTCCTTTGGTGTCCTCTACTCATCGGCAACCTACGCCAAGCGCCCCGATGTTATGGATCTCTATGCCCGACGGACAGATTTACGGCACGGGGTCAGTAGCATGACGGCACTGGAAAATATCTTGACGCGGGGTGGAGTCCCCCTGCAACAAATGGTCGCTAGTAAGTTTGTGGCCTCTGGGCAAATGCTGCGACGGGAGCGATCGTTTGAGGGGATTAACTTTGAGGCCAAAGTTGTTCCGGTAGACCGAGAAGTGGCGGATCAGTTTGCGGAAGCCATGCGAGCCATCAAAGATTTCGATCGGGCTAAGCAGAGGGCATTGAGGGGCATTAGCAAGGAACTGAAACAACAGGCCAAAGAGTTAGGGGAAGATGGGTCGATCGGGGAGGTCGGAGCCAAGAGTACTAACTTTACTTCACTGATGCACAACTGCATTGAGCAGGGATTGTTAGCGCAAAAAGCAGACGCCACAGTGCAAGAGGCAATCCACTATTTGCAAATGGGGCAAAAGCCCATCATTGCTGTCGCTAACACGATGGGTAGCTTTATTGGTGAGTACGCGGAACTGCATGGTGTCAACCACGGGGATGATCTTTCCATTTCCTTTTCCGACCTGTTAGAACGTTATCTTGTGCGTTCTCGTGATGTGGTAATTCGCGACTATACGGGAGACGCTATCCGCCGTCCATTGACTGATAGTGAGTTGGGAGAAGAGGGACTGGGAGCCTATGAAGATGCTTTGTACTGTAGCCAGGATGGTGATTTAAGCAGTATCCCGATTAGTCCGCTTGACTATATGATTCAGAGGCTAGAAACGTCTGGATACACTGTGACGGAAGTAACGGGGCGGAGTGCAGGCTTGGAGTACGCCAGTGACGGTAGCACCAGCTATAAAGTGAGGCCAGAACGCGATCGCACTCCCAAAGCCCGAATCGACGCGGTTTCCCAGTTCAACAGTGGTGATGCTGACGTCATTATCCTCAACTGTTCTGGTTCAACGGGAATTTCGCTCCACGCCTCAGAGAAATTTGCAGACCAACGCCCCCGCCATATGATTGTGGCCCAGGCCGAACGCGATATTAATGTATTTATGCAGATGTTGGGACGGATTCATCGAACCGGGCAGGTGGCCTTACCCAGTTACACATTATTGATGAGCGACCTACCTGCCGAAAAGCGCCCAGGGGCGATTCTCTGCCGAAAGATGGCCTCGCTGAATGCCAATACCACAGCAGCACGGGAGACGGATTTATCCCTCACAAACGTCGTGGACTTTATGAATGGTTATGGTGAGCAGGTTGTCCAAGAATTGTTGACCGATGACTTGGAACTAGATGCCAAGCTGGATTTTCCCATGGCTCGTTCTGAGTCAGATGCCTCTGACATTGCGCTCATCAAGCGAGTGACAGGCCGAATTCCTTTGCTGCCCGTAGCTGAGCAAGAAGCGGTATATGCCCTAATTGAATCCGAGTATCGGGATCTGGTAGAACAGCAGCAAGCTATGGGGGAAAACATTCTAGCGGCTGACCAGCTAGATTTGGATGCTCGTCCAGTTGCTCGTATGGAGATCATTCCAGATGATAGCCAAGTTCACAGCGAGTTTACTGGAGCAGTTTATTTAGAGGTTGTCAATACGAAGAGTTCTGCCAAACCATTAACTCAGCTCCAAGTAGTCAATGCGATTCGGGGCGAATTGGAGTTGTCGGCAGTGCAAACATTGAAGCAGCATCACTGGGACGAGGTGGAGGCGATCGCTCAATCTAAAGCCCAACAGATTTCTGAACAGCTTAATACTGACACAGATGCTTACCGAACCACCGTCCTAGCCAAGAAGACTGACCCCAAAAGCATCGACAAGTTCAACACCAAAATCGACAAGCAACTGCATCACGTTCAGGATGTCATTGAACAGTATCCCACCAGCACGACGGTGAGGGTAGTAACATCGACCAACAAACACATTTTCTATGGAACTGTGGTGGGGTTGGATGCCAAACAACGACCAGGTAGCCCAGCCGCCCCTAATCGCTGGAAAATTCGGATTTTGGTAGCCGATTCCGCCCGACAAATTACCCTACCCTTGTCCCAGTTCAATACCCGTCGGATGAACTCAGCCGAGGTGAGTATTCAGGAGCAGGATTGGTTTGGCAATGATATTTATGAGCTATTCGACAAACGTCAGGTGTCTGGTCGCGTCAACCGCCAGATTTTCACCGGCAATATTATCAAAGCGTTTGAAAAATACCCCAAGGGTAAATTAGTCAACTACACGGATCACCAAGCTCAGGTACACCAAGGGCTGATCATGCCCAAGGAATTTGATATTCAAGAGGAGTTGACGAAGGAACCAGTTGCGTTCAAGCATCCCCAGCAGATCAAAGACTTCATCACTGATCGCACCCAGCGACAGGGAGCGGTAAAAACATTAAATGAAATTCTGATTCTGAAAGCTCAACGACACGGCGAGGGCTTTATCCTTCAGGCACCGAGGGCTAAAAATGTAGGTGGAACCTATTATTTGGATGAGCGATTGATTGAAGCAGCGGGGTCTGATTTTCACTCGGTGAGCGATCGCATGGAGGTCGTCATTGCCCCCGAACGTTTAGAGGCAACCCTCAACGTCATTATGGAACAACGAGGTGAAACCTTAGCGGCCTTTGACTTCAAACCTGTTGCCCGACAGCAGTTAGGCATTGAATTACCCAAATTGGAGGTACTGAAACCGGATGCTTTAGACGCACCTCAATCCAAGGAGCCAAGACCAGTTCAGATAGAACTGCCGTCTACTGTCAGTTCCTCGAAGCCATCCCTCACCCAAGTCAAAAGTTCGCCCCAAGCAGGGCAAACCTCTACGCTCCACATAGTTTCACCCAAACAACAGAAGGGGATAATCGAAAAACGAATTGCTCGGTTTTTAGACCGTGCAGGCTTGAGACAATCAGTAGTTGAAGGAGAGGACTTTCACCAACGTATTACCAATGATCCTTATATTCCCTTGGTCATTGAACGTCACGGCAACGAACTCTATCTCACCCACTACTTAGTGCAAAACGGTGACATGTTTATTGATGCCGAGATGATTTTCACGATTGCTGCTGATGGTCAACTACACTTCAAGGAAACAGCTACTCAAGACCCACTACATGGAGGCGAACTCCGGGCTACTGATCGGATCTTTGCTCAAACTTTTTCCCGCAATATTCTCAATCAAGGATTTGCAGAAGCGGCTCAGGTTCAAACAGTAGATGCGGTTCAAGAAGTTGAAGAGAGTACTCAACTAACACCAATACTTTCTTCAAAACAACCCACCCAACAATCTGTTGACGAGGCTACAAGCAGAGCTAGCGCAACAAAAGGAGAAGAGGCTACAAGCAAAATTACCACATCCGAAAAGGAGGACTGGCAGGACCTCGCCGATCAACTCCGAGACTCGGATCTCACTATCGTGGCCACCCATCTAGGACTGAAACTAGACGCTCATGATAAGCATAAATGGCGCGATGGCAATCACATCATCAGTATCAACCACAGCAAGTTTATGGATTGGGTCGCAGACAAAGGGGGTGGCGGGGCGATCGACCTGGTGATGCATGTGCAGCAGGTGGATTTCAAAACAGCGGTACAGTGGCTGTCCCAGCAGGATTTGACTACACCTGTTTCTCTTTCCACTCAACTGCCCACTGTTAATGTTGCAGAACAACCATCAGTGCCGTTTCGACTACCGTCAGTCAATGAACAGCGGTGGGCAGCAGTTCGAGAATACTTGGTGAAGGGGCGAAAACTTCCAGCGGCTTTGGTGGATCGACTGCATGAGCGGGGCATGATTTATGCGGATGACCAGCAGAATGCGGTATTTGTTCGTCACTCTACGGGGACAGATGGAGCCGCATGGGTACGGAATGAGCCAACGGGAGCCAATTTGCGGGGAACGTGGGGGGAGGACAATCACTTTCACGGACTGGCTCCGGGGTCTTCGAGGGAGCAGGGCTGGTTCTGGGTGGGAACAGGTAAGGGGGCGATTGCCCGAGTTTTGCTCACCGAATCTCCTATTGATGTATTATCCCTGGCGACGTTAGATCCGCAACGAACCAAGACCCAAGGAGCCACCATTTACATTTCGACCGATGGCACAGGGGCAGTTCCTGTGGAACCGTTGCGGCAGTTGTTGGAACAGGGCAAGCAGGTTATTGTGGCCTTCGATGCAGATGCAGCGGGAGAGGATATGGCGTGGCGAGTGGCTCGACATTTACCGGGGGTAACGCGGGTGATGCCGTCACGAGGGAAGGATTGGAATGAGGCGTTGCAGGCTGGTGAGCAAGTACCACAGGGAACAGGTGGGATGAATCGGCAGATGTCGAAACAGCTATGGCAGTGGCATCGAGCGGCTCATGAATTGGGCAAGTCGTCCCAGTATTTGACGCGGATTACTGAGGTTGCTCGTGGGGTGATGAAAGGCGGTGAACTGTCAGAACGGGCAAAAGTGGCGAGGGAAAAAGATTTGGGTCAGAGAAGTATACAGGGTTCTACTCGTCCTTTACCGAGCCAACCACAGGACATTTCGCTAGCATAGACGGTGAATCCAGCCGAGATTTCCTCAGCAAACTCGAAATTGCCCTCAAAGAAGTTCAGAATCAAGAGCTGGGATTCATTGTAATTGGGATTCATTAATTCTCTTGAGGAATGACGGCAGCAGTACGAGCTGTTGTAGCATTTAATTCTACTTCAACTAAGCCATCTAATTCCTGTTGTAGTTTTGGGGCAAGCTCTTGTCC
>JBFRWC010000491.1:0-14611 GCA_051439365.1 Leptolyngbyaceae cyanobacterium | reverse complement strand
GAGAAAGCCATTTAAGTGACTACCTCAAGCTGGCTAACTTTGATGATCAGCTCCAGCATTTCCTCAAGAATTCACCCTGGATTCAAGACATGATGCCGCCTAATTCCACCGATGAAGAATGGCGGACTTTTTGGGATATTTTTGTCGAACTCCGGATTATGAATGTCAACTATTCGTTGAAAAAATATGGAGGTCAAGCGATTTATATTGCGGCGGAAATTCGGGATATTTATCGCGATTGCTTCAATGAAAAACCTTGGTTTGAGGTGATTCCTGATCTGGTGTTTGAGGAGACACCAGGAGACCACGTAACCATGTGGCATCAGCCCCACATCCAAGTCTTATCTCAGATCATTCAGAAGTATGCCCAGACGCACCAATATCAACCTTCGGCCCCATTGAATCAGTCCCAACAGGTTGACCTAGACCCGTCATTGCTATTAGAAACAGCTCAGAAAAAGACTGGGTTGAATGACTTTGGCGATTCCCAGTTCCTCATGGGCTTGGAGCAACTAATTAATGCTGTTAATCGAGAAGCTCAGCTACACACGATGGGTCAGAAGTTTATGCAGGAGTTGCTCACCCGTTTACTGAGTAATCGATTACAGATTCAAGCTGAACTGCAAGCCCATCCTGCTATTTTGGAAACCCCCATCAAACAGCCATTATTTATCGTAGGGCTACCGAGAACCGGGTCAACCTATTTGCATAATCTGCTTTGCCAAGATCCTGCGGTGCGCTGGTTGCATTTGTGGGAAGCTTATACTCCCTATCCTTCCCCTGATCCCAAGACCTACGCAACAGATCCGCGCATTAAACAGACGCAAGATACGTTCAAAAATTACGAGTATTTCACGCCGGAGTCAACGGCGATGCATAAGTATGATGCCTGTGCCCCTGAGGAATGTGTTTGGTTACTTCAGAATGACTTTGCCTGCACTAGCTTTAGTTTCCTCACCCAGATCCCATCCTATACGGCATGGTTAAAAGGACAGGATATGACCCCGGTTTATCGGTATTATCGTCAGCAACTCCAGCTATTGGATTGGAAATTTGAGTCAGACCGTTGGGTGCTTAAAAACCCTTTCCATTTGGGTGATCTGGCAGCCTTACAAACCGTATTCCCCGACGCCTGTTTTGTGCACACTCATCGTGATCCAACCCGTGTAGTGGCATCATACTGTCAGCTCATCAAAAACCTCAGACCAGTGTATTCCGATCAGGTTGATCTTCAGGCAATTGGCCAGGAAATGTTGGGTATTCTTGCCGATCAGGTTGAGCAAGGGATGAAAGCGCGAACAGCAATCGATAGCCAAAGAATTTGTGATATTAATTTCAATAATTTGGTGAGTGATCCCATCGGCACAGTCCGGCAAATCTATCACCACTTTGGCTATGATTTGAGTCAAAAAATGGAGCAGAATCTACAGAAATATATCAGTGATAACCCTCGATATAAGCATGGTAAATACAGTTACTCCTTGGGGGATTTTAGCCTTGATAACCATCAAGTGAGCACAATGTTCAAGAACTATGTGGAGACATTTAAGACGTATGTTGACTCAACGGATTTATAACCAGGTATAGTAATGCAAAATTTCACAGCCTTTATTCCTACAAGGCTTCACTTTGGACACAATGCAGTGAGAGAGCTTGGGAATCATGCCTCACAAATTGGTAGTCATGCGCTGTTAGTGTATGGTTGCGGTTCAACCTATCGGAACGGCAGTTACTCCGATACAGTCGATAAGCTCAAGCGATGTAATGTCAAGATCACGGAGTACGGCGGGATTAAGCCCAATCCACTCATAGACGATGTGGCCAAGGCGGCAAAACTTGGCCGGGAAAATGGTGTCGATATGGTGGTCGCTGTGGGTGGCGGCAGTGTACTCGATTCGGCTAAGGTTATGGCCGTTTGTGTCGTGGATGACTGCGATCCGTGGGAGATCATGATCCGCAACCACCAGCCCCAAGCCGCCGTTCCCATCTTGGCAGTGTTAACCTTGGCGGCAACTGGAACGGAGATGAATCCGGCGGCGGTTATCCAAAATCCTCACACCAAACAAAAGCTCGGCTTCAGACATGAGTTGATGTATCCTACCCACTCCTATCTGGACCCTGGTTACACGTTGTCGGTGCCGGAAAATTACACCGCCTATGGCGTTGTGGATCTGATCTCCCATTGTCTGGAGGCATGGTTTGGTGAAGGTGAAGCGACTCTGTCCGATCGCTTTACCGCCGCGATTATTCAGGAGGCGATCGCCTATGGCCCAGCATTAATGGGTGATTTGAGAAATCTAGACCTGCGCTCGAAGATTATGTGGGCGGCAACCAATGCGTTGAATAATATGACCATCTATGGCCGTAGTTCACCGGATTGGGGGGTGCACATCTTGGCCCATACCCTCTCGGTGCTCTATAACATTGCCCATGGTGCGACCCTTTCAATTATCTATCCAGCCTGGATGAAAGCAATGCGCGATCGCGCTAGCGATCGCATTTCCCAACTGGGTCAGGCGTTATTTAACGATGCTGACGTAGATGCTACGATCAGCTCCCTTGAAAGTTTCTTTGCGAGTTTAGGCAGTCCGATCCGCTGCCAGGACGTTGGCATTGATACTCCCTGCAAGCAAGATATTCTTGATTTGATGAATAAAAACCAGGCCGGAGGGCTGAACTACACAATTTCTGCTGCAGAGCGGGAAGAAATCCTCGACTATGCTTTTTCTGCAAAATCAGATGTTGTGACTGATTTATTGACTGCCATGCCAGCGCCACCGAGTCTGACCAGAATCTAATTTAAACCCAATCTCGTATTTGAAACCTGGACAAACATGCTGGGTTTCAAAACGGCCCAAGTACAATTACAGGATACTTCCATAATGTCACAAGCAACTTTGGCAAAACCATCGTCTATTCGTCCGTTAACTCAGGCTGAACTCGATTTTTACCGTGAAAATGGCTACGTCATCGTTCGTGGTCTCTTTGATACCGAAGAAATGGAACTGGTGCGATCGGTTTGTCAGTCCGATCCCAAACTGGAGGATGCCCTTAAACTAGTCATCGATAACCAAGGAAGAACTTGGGGTGCAGCAGTTTGGGCTGGTTTGAACGATAGCCTTGTTAGTGTTGTCACCCAAACAGCTCGGATGGTCGAGGCGGCTGAGGCCATCACTGGTGAGCCTTGCTATTTTATGTATTCCAAAATTGTCCAAAAACCCGCCCACGATCAAAGTATTGTCTATTGGCACCAGGGATTTCCGGCATGGCATTACGATGGTTGCCCTTTTCCAGATCTATTTGCCAGTTGCTCTATTGCGGTCAACCAAAACACAAAAGACAACGGCTGCCTGCAAGTGATTGAAAAATCCCATCTGCTAGGTCGCATTGATCATGTAGCTGAAGGAAATGCGGCCAAGGTTCGTTGTGATCCAAGTCGAATTACGAGAGCGTTGGAACATCTTAAGGTAGTGGATTGTGAAATGGAAACAGGGGATGTTGTCTTCTTTCACGGCAATACCATTCATGGTTCAGTGGAAAATAACACCGATGGTGTTCGCATTTTGATGCATTGTCATTACAATGCCATGATCAATCGCCCTTCTGTAGATAAACCAGAATCTCATCCCTGTGTACCTCTAAAAAAGGTACCTGATTCTGCTATTAAGGATGGGCTGTACCAATCAGGCTTTGAAAGCAATAGCGAAAGTTGGAACTGGTACAACGTGGAACCAGAGACTTACGCCAAGTCATAGATTGCCCATCCTGCAATTCAACCGGAGAACAGGTATGTCTGATCAATGCTCCCATAAACCTGCTGTTGGTTTTATCAGTGTTCCTGCATGGCCTGATCCAGCCCCCTACGAGTTTCTCTCGGTGGTTGAAGAGCATGTCATGGTCCAGCAAACGTTTCCTTTGCTGCCTGATTTTGACTATGCACTGGATAGTATCGCTTCAGATAGTCTTTTGGAGCGGCTCTGTCTTTGTGCCCAAAGTTTAAAGGCTGCAGGATGTGATCTCGTTGTCCAGGTAGGTAGCCCCTTTGCCTGGGCTAATGCTGAGTCAGAAGCCCAGGCACGCCAGCGCAATGGTCGAATTAAAGCAGCAACCAATGTTCCCAGTATTATGAATTCCTTGGCCATTGTGGATGCACTGAGGGCTCATCAAGTTAAGGCGATCGCCATTACCAGCACCTACTACAGCTCACTCTGGAGTCAGGCATTTGCTGTTTTTATGGAGTTGTGTGGATTTGAGGTGTTACATGCTTCTAACTTCTATCAACAGGGGTTTGTACAACTTAGGGACGAAAATGAGCATTTCAAGTATAACGACAGTGAAATGCCTGATATGGTCAAAGCCTCAGTGCAATGGGTCAAGGATAAGGCCCCTGAGGCGGAGGCGATCGCCATCGTTGGCACAGGGGCAAGAACCCTAAATATTTTGTGTGCATTAGAGACCATTGCCCATTGTCCCATTGTCCCGGCTGATACTGTTATATATTGGCAGATTGCCCGTTTGCTCAATTTGAGCCTAAAGCCAACAATGGGCAGATTTAAAGACCTACCAGGTCTCTTAACCTGGGATGCTGTTGCAGTATCTTGTTAAATCTGTCCCCGTTTTGGGAGTGTACAGACAGAATCAAGCTTAAGAAGCACGCGCGAACGGTACCCATCGCTTTTCTCTTGGAGTATCTTTTATGTTTGCAGATGTCTCAATTGATGCCTCTTTGTTCATTATTTTATTAAAGTAAATGTTATTAAGCCCTTCTCTAGACACAGATGCTCAGCCAGTCCAGAAAAAAAAAGAAACTACCTGTAACTGTAGCAGCGTTACATTTTTCCGCGAGGCTGCCCCCTACATCCATGCGCATCGTGGCAAAACCTTCGTCATTGCATTTGAAGGAGAAGTGATTACCCTCAATCAGTTTCATCAGATTATGCATGACCTAGCGATTATCTCAAGCTTGGGTGCCCGTCTGGTCCTTGTCCATGGAACCCGTCCCCAAATCGACGAACGGCTCCACCGCAATCAGACACCGATTCAAATGCACAAAGGGATTCGCGTGACTGATATGGCTGCCCTAATAGCGGCTCAGGAGGCGATCGGGTTCCTACGAGTCCGGATCGAAAACTTACTCACCCATGTCTTAAACCGTCCCCCAGTTTCTAGTAAGGGGCTAGGGATTATTTCTGGTAATTTTATTACAGCTCGGCCCTTGGGCATTCATGACGGCATTGACTATGGATTTACGGGACTGATTCGCCGGATCAATCATTCCCTGATTCGACAACAACTAGATGCCCAAAACATCGTTCTCCTTTCGCCCATTGGATATTCCCCGACCGGGGAAGCCTATAATTTAAGCTATCAGCAGGTTGCTATTGTTGCCGCTAAAGCCCTTCAAGCAGATAAGCTGATCTTTCTCAGCCATCAACAGTTACACCTCCCCCGTAGTCTTACTTTGGATGAAATTGATGACTACCAACATGAACTCCTGCCATCGGCAATCGAAGCCCTAGATGCAGGGGTCGATCGCGTCCATCTTCTGAGTGCCCAAACTGATGGAGCCCTATTGCTAGAACTATACACCCGAGATGGAGTAGGTAGCATGATTGCTGCTGAAAAATTTGAACTCCTACGAACGGCTAATATCGAGGACATCAGCGATATTCTGGAATTGATCCGTCCCTTGGAAAACCTTGGGATTCTGGTCAAACGCTCCCGTGAACACCTAGAGATGGAAATTGATAACTTTCACATCATCACCCGTGACCGGAAGGTGATTGGTTGTGCTGCTTTATACAACACTGATAACTCTAAAGTTGGTGAGCTTGCTTGTTTTGCAATTCACCCTAATTATCGGGGAGGCAAACGGGGAGATAAACTGCTAACACATATTACCCAAACAGCCCAAAGGCAGGGCAAGACAAAACTTTTGGTGCTCACGACTCAAACTACTGACTGGTTTCGGGAACGGGGATTTATCAAGGGGGAAATTGAAGATTTACCCCCTAACAAAAAATCACTATATAACTATCAGCGAAATTCACAGATTCTATTCAAGCAGATTGTCTAGTTATCTTGAATACTCTTATGGCTCAAAGATAAGGAACTGAGTATTTCCTCTGTTAGAGCAACAATGTCAAAAATCGCGTGCACAGATTGTCTTGGACGGGCCTATGTTTAACTTTGAGACGGTGACAGTAGATACTAAGGGTAACGTGATTCAGAGATCTCCAGGAAACGCGGAGTGCTACCAAGAATGCTTGGCAACTGGTGTAATCCTAGATATGGTCTCTATCCGTGGGGGAAACTTTATCATGGGTTCACCTGAAACTGAGTCAGGACAAACTTGGTATCAGGTCTGGGATCAGTCTTTGGACGGGATTAATATTGAAGGACCACAGCACGAAGTGATGGTGGCTGATTTTTTCATGGGTAAATATCCGGTCACTCAGGCACAGTGGCGGACGGTTGCAGCAATGCCCATGGTGGAGCAACCGTTAGATCCCGACCCTGCCGACTTTAAAGGGGATAACCGTCCCATTGAGCAAGTCTCTTGGCATGAAGCAATGGAGTTCTGTCAACGCCTTTCTCTCTGTACTCAACGGAACTATCGCCTACCAACGGAAGCCGAATGGGAATATGCCTGTAGGGCGGGAACAACTGCACCCTTTAACTTTGGCCCAACCATCACCCCTGATTTAGCTAACTATGCCCCCATAGCAGGAGATCACAATGGATTTCAGTGGACAGGTGCTTACGGAGATGGGCCAACAGGTGTATATCGGCAGCAAACATCAGAAGTAGGCATATTTCCGGCCAATCAATTTGGCTTGTATGACATGCATGGTAATGTCTGGGAATGGTGCCTCGATCATTGGCATGCAACCTATGAAGATGCGCCAAGTGATGGCAGTGCATGGTTATCTCCAGAGTCTGACAAGCGGGTTTTGCGAGGTGGTTCTTGGTTCTTCTTTCCCGATCTCTGTCGCTCTGCTTTTCGGAACAGACGTGTACCAGAGACTCGCTTCAACCGTACTGGATTCCGAGTCGTGTGTGAGATGGACTGAAATACTCAATTAAGTCTGATAAGCTGATTGCCATTTAATTTGCGTGGCTGAAACCCGCCGCTGGCGGGGTTCAGCCACCAAAATACGCAAACTAAAATCGTTTTAGCTTATCTCAAGGATTGGAGTTAGTCATTGTTACAACAATATGGTCTACTGCCATGATACAAAGGACATTTTCAATTTTACTTGCAAGTATTGCTTTGGTTTTGGGGGTGGCGCTGGTTGACTGACAAAAATTGGGGCTTGGGCGCGGAAACCGCTCCCCTACAAGGGATTGGGACAATGTAGGGGTCAGGTTTCCTGACCCAAGGCAGGGACAAGGTTTTAGGCAGTTTTGTCAGTCAATCAGGGGGGTGGCGTGTCAACCCAACTCAAGGGATCTGAACTACACCTCATTTTATGATCCAACTCAATTGAATATGATTGAAAACAGATGCTTGAATGACCGTTGGCATTAGCCAGATGGCTGAGTTGGGTTGCCGCTTCCGTTCCCTTCACCAAGATGCTCAGTTATTTGACCCTCATTTTTACCGCCAACGAACGCTTCTGGCCGACTGGTTGATTTATCTCTTATCTCAAGTACAGTTGATACTAAATAGCTGCGATTACCCTGCGTCTTTTAGGCAGATGAACCTTTTTTATCAGCGCTGAGCCATCCAGTGGAACTCGTGTTGGAAGGCCAAGATGAGGCGTTTTGGAGCCTTAGTGCGATCGCCTCTACGATGTGTTGCGGGTGTTAAAACAGTTGGGCCAAATCATGGCCGCTAATCATTTGAACCAAGATTTTTCAACTTGATTATTTCCAATTTCCAATTAAAGTAAATGGTGCCCAAAAATAGGGTAATTGAAATCCAGATGTTTGTTGAATGGATTGCTGAGCACGATGAAGAGCCTCAGATTTTTTGATCGTCGGATCAGAAAGGTATCGGTAGAACTCTTCCATAAACTGTATCGTTGCTTCATCCTTCGTATTCCATAGACTCGCTAAAGTACTACGAGCGTTAGCATTAATCGCCACTCCTGCTAAACCTAAGACAGCGCGATTATCTCCGCTCGCCGACTGACATGTGGCTAGGGTAAGTAAGTCAATGCCATTGATATAAGTCGGTGATGCCTGAAGTAAATCATCTAGCTGATAACTTTTGAGTAATTCTTGATAGAGCACAATATACGTAGCATCGGGATCGGAACTAAATTTTCCATGGGAGGCAAAATGCAAAATTGAAGGCACAATGGAAACCAGTTTGTCTTCAACATCTAATGGACTGGCCTCCGCATCCAAAAGCGCATAGGTGTCTGGAATAATGCGTTGGATCGTGGCAATCTCCTGATCGGCTGCTAACGGACTAAAGACTTCATTGTCAATTACTTGTGGTTCACTAACTCCTACTGCTAGTACTTTAGGGTGCTGGCGAGTTTGATCTAAGGCAAAAAGTTGGACACTGGGTAACAGAACAGTTGCGTATGTTTTTTCCACCACATACTGTTGACGTTCAGAATCGTATAACGCAGCTAGAGACACATTACGAAAGGCGCTATCGGGAACAAATACAATAGTTTCGATCGGGCCAGAGTTTGCGATCGCCCCTTCAATTGGCTTCAGTAACCAATCATAAATCTGGGCATCACTGGCCAGTTGACCAGAGGGAGTTCCTCCTATTGTGATCACCCGTTTGTGAAAGCGGTTGAGCGTCTCTTCAATCCTATCTGATGGCACCAAGGTGGCATAGTGTGTCAAGGGTTGCCCTGGAAGTTTGGCAATCACTTCGAGGCGATCGCGCAAAATGATCGGATAGAGAAACGCCGCTTTTGGATCAATTTCATCCCATTGTTGTTGCACATTAACAGCACTTTCTAGATTGCAACCTAGGAAATTTTCCAACTCCGTTAATTGCAGTCGATCAATTCGGTTAACGGCCTCTTGAAGATCCGCCAGAGACGGTTCAGCTAACAAGACATCCACTAATCCTCGGTAAATGGGTTCAATATTGTCGCGGAATGAAAAGCGCACATCTGCCTTAACATTGAGCAAGTCGTTACGAACGGTCTCAAGGGTATCGACTGCTGCGTGGTAGTGAGCGATCGCCCCCTCTCGATTACCGCTGACGGCAGCCAAGCGTCCTAGTTGCCACTGCCACTGATAGGCAATTTCTGGAGCATCAGCAGGTTGGGCATTGATGAGAGCCGATTGGGTGAGGGCGACGGCGCGATCGCGCCATGGGCTCCTGCCAGAATTCACACCCGATTTCGCCCCAACCCAGCCCCTTTTTACGCTGATTAATGCCTCTTGATGCTCTAACCAATCGAAATATTCATACAGACTGCCGATATTTCCTACAACATAGGAAATAATCTGAGGATTATTAAGAGAACTCGCTATTTTCTCAGCATTATCCAACAACTTTTGAATACTATTCCAAGAAATTGCCTCCGTATTAAGGATTTGATTTAAAAAAGTCTGTTGCTTTGCCAAGGCAATGTGAGCAAAGATCTGAGTTTGGCCTCTGGGTAATGCATCGACGGTGATGGCTTGAGCCAAGGCCAAAGCAGTGTTGACTGTCGGTGCATACTGAGGATCATCTACTGTCAACACCGCAACCTGATCCAGTTGTAAGCTGAGGTGATTGAGCTGAACTTCAATATTGACCCCATCCGAGTCAGGATGCTGCTCTAGCTCAGCGTATCCCTGCTGGGCGGCTTGGTAATATTGTTGCATCTGCTGATATTCTGGGCTAGATGCCCGTCCCAGTCCTATTGCTACCGCTGAGAATCGTTCAGATTCAAATCGCCAAGGCAGGGCATCGTAGCGGGGAGAAGCAAGGCGATCGCGAATCAAATTTCCCTGTGCCCGTTTGGTATTGGCCCAAGCCAGTTGGGTGGCTCCATCAGTAAAGCGCGAAAGTATCTGTGCAGACGCATCCAAGTGTCCCAAGCGTCTCAGAGTGATCCCCAATTCCCGCAACAGATCAGCTTGGAGAACTTCTGGCTGCTGGGTGATGATGGGATCAAGGGTGTCAAGGGTCGTTCTGTCTGCCGTTCCGGCATCACATAGCGATCGCCCCGGTGACGTTGGCCAGTCTGACCACAGGGTATCAACCAGCATCAAACACGCCGTTTGGGTTTGACCCACCTGCCGTAACGCCTGTGCCTGATAGCTCCGATTCCGAAAACGATGGCGATCGCTTTCAGGATAAAGGCGATCGGCTTCAGTAAAATGATCCACAGCAGCATGGAAATAACCCGCTTGCAGATTTAATCGCCCTAAATTAGTCAGGGAAATAGCGACATTCACCCGTTGAGATGGGTCTTGGCGCAGCCGCTCCACGACGGACTGCTGAGTCTGAATCGCCCCCGATAAATCACCATTGCGCCATTGGGCTTGACTACGTTCAATTAACTCTTGGGGCGAGACATTAGCCCCGCCAGAGTCCATTGCCGGAGTGATGTTAGCCAGCCCCACCACCAGGCCAAAACTCAGCCCAAATCCGATCAAGAACTGAACGAGTCGTTTCATCAAAAGGGTCGGAATTGTACGCTGAATAGCCATCCATTTTCCTGCCATGTGCGCTCCCTCGATTCAAGATTAACCAACGGAATTCCATAATCTAACCGGGTGGTAAGGCGATCGCCCCAACGCCACTGTAAACCCAATCCCAGCGAAGAAATCGTATTCGGATCGGTATCCTCGGAATCCCTCGCATTCCAAACATGACCCCAATCCAAAAACGGCACCAGATGCACCAGATGATCCCGGCGGCGATCGCGCACAATCGGGAGTCGGACCTCCACCGACCCAAAGACCCCATTGTCTCCTTGGAGTTGATCCTGACGATAGCCCCGCACGCTGCCTGCTCCACCAATGGCTAGTTGTTCAGCAGGCAGTAATACATTGTCAGCTAACTGCACATTTCCCCGGAGTATCAATAGCATATCTTGCTCTAAAAAACGAACCCATTGAGCTTGTCCTCGCCAACTAAAAAAGCGACTATCTGGAATCGGACCCACTCCATCAATGGATTCATTAATCGTAGAATCCAAAGCATCTAAGCCAATATTAAACTGCGATCGCACTGCCACCACTTCCCTGGCATTGCTCTGAGTCCATTCCTGAAAAAACCGCAGGGTAAAAATATTCGTGCCCCCATTCTCATCGGCTCCGGCTGAGGGAAACGGTAAACCCAGGATTTCGCTTTCGGTTTCCTGGGACGAGGCTGTTACCCCTACCGCAAACTCGCGAAAGGTGCGATCGCTGACGGTACGGCTAATCGGGTGGCGTAGAGTAACCTCGTAAACCTCAGACTCCGACTCAATATCCGGCCCCTTGCCATCACTATCAATATCATCAAAGGGCGGCTCAACCACCCCACTGGAGGTGCGGCTATAGCGCAGATTCAGCGTCGTATCCGCAGCCGTTAAGGGAATCCGATAGCCCACCTCCCCCGCATCGCTGCCATCAGTGCGGGTGTAAGCGAACCGGAGTGAATCCCCCAGTCCCAAAATATTGGGCGTATCCACTTGAAATCGCTGCTGAAAACTGCCAACGCTGGGCGATCGCCCATTATCCAGCGTCACTACTAACGGACGGTAGGCCGCATCCTCAAACTGCACGGTCAGGCGACTGGTGCCTACGCGAGTACCATCTGGCACGGTTGCTGAAATCGTTTCAATTAGTGGGTCTAGTTGCAATAATTGTAGTGATTCCTGTAAGTCGGCTACATTCAGGGGTGCGTCAGGATCGAGGTGGAGGCGCGATCGCACATAGCCTTCATTCAGCGTGAAGATAGAGCGGCGAGTATTCGAGATCACCTGCACGTCCTCCAGTATCCCCTCAATCACTTGAAGCTGAACGACTCCGCCTCCAGTCTGCTGAGTAGTCTCAGGAATCACTACCTTAGCGCCAGAAGTACTATATCCTTCGCAAGCATAGAACTGAGCAACCACCACACTCACCTGAAAGAGTTGACTTAATGTGAAAGTCTGATTCTCTACTGTGCCCATGGTGGGCACAAGTGGGTCCAGTTCTGGCAAGCAGGACGAGGAATCATCAGGGTTTAAGGGCGTTAAGGGTAGGTCCAACAAAGTGGCATCGGGGAATATCGTATTGTCAATGATCTCAAACTGTTCAACGGTGATGGTCGCTTCATTCTGAACCGACTCTGGTTGGATCTCATCCTCACCAGGAATTTGCAGATCCGGCTCTGGAACCGCTTCCGGTAAGGGTGGCGGTTCCAGGGGTAGCGGTTGGCGTTCAATATCCCCTTGAATACCATTTTCGGGAACCGTGGAGTTCGTCTGGGCCAGTGCGGAGGATATCGTAAATATGGGTCCAAACAAGGACGCTATGAAGATAGCTCTAATGATGGTTATCGTAATAGGACTGATCATTGGCGATCGCCCTCCTGCCGCTCCTGTCCAGTTGGTCTCGGCCCAATCTGACACCTTGGCAGAATTCCCCCAGTCAGGCGATCGCTTCCGGCCCAACGGAGCAGCCCAGAATCATCAGAACGAGGCCGAGACATCGCAGCCGTAGCCACCAAAGGAATCCAATCCTCAGCAGGATCGCTCGCCATCGGGGCACCGCTAGCATCTAGCATGTCATCGGGAGTTGGCGGCGACCCACCCCGACCGATCACAAAAAATTCCACTGCGGCTGACCCACCAACCTGACAAGTGCTGCTTAATTCTGGATCAACAGGTTGATCAGGCAATGCAACTAATCCTCTGGTCACATCCACATTCAAGGTGGTAATCAGGACTTCCCCATCTTGGCCAAAGACAGAACTGGCAGTAATATCGCTGAGAACAGTGGCCTGATCCCGAAACTCCAGACCAAAAATTTCCTGGGTCGTGATGTTAACGTTGCCCCCATTCCCAGTAAAGGCATTGGCGGCAATATTGCCATTCCCTACCCCGACAATAAAGCCATTATCAGCCCGAATCGTAATATTGCCCCCATCACCTCCTGCCCCATCCGTTCCTGCCGTTGTGCCAATATTACTCTCATCGACTAGTAAGAAATCATCAACCAATAAGTGAATATTGCCGCCATCTCCGATCGCCCTAGTTCGGGAAAATAGTTCACTACCACTCCTGAGCGAAAGGTTATCTACATCCAGAAATATATTGCCAGCATTTCCTGGCCGATCAATTTCCACCTCTGCATCAATTCGTTCCTGAAAAATGTCACTAATATTGGGTAGAAAATCATTCAAGTTAAAGACTAACGGATTATCTATCTCTCCCTCCCCCAAAAATTGAGAGACAGGTAGGCCAATCAGCAAATTTATACCTTCATCAAGGAAATCTACTGATGGAATCCTGCTACGTAGTTCATCATCTAGCCTGGAAAAAGCCTCACTAAAAATGTCGATTCTATTTGTATTCCGATCGCGATTTTCCTCACCAAATAGAGATCCTTGCGGTCGGCGACTACTGGTTGCAACATCACCAGATTCATCAATATTAATCGAATGGCTCCTAATAATAACCGTGCCACCGTCACCTTGACCATAGGATTCTGACGAAATGCTACTAGATGTAAGTGCATTCTCAGTAGGTCTTCGACCCGTAATTCTTACAGCATCAGCTTCTACTAAAATCTGGCCACCTGGACCAGACACAGTGGTGGTTGTGATATTACCTCCTGCCTCCACTGACACTTCGCCAGCATTGATTGTGATATCTCCGCCAGACGGCAACACCCCTAATTCATCTTCTTGTCCAACTGCAACAGCTGCTAAAAAACTTGGAAATAAAGAGTTACCATCAGCCCCGTTAATTGTAAGTTGTGTTGCATCAATACCGATATTGCCGCCTGCTCTCTTTCCAAAAGTTAAGGTGACTACTAAGCTACTATCAGCAATTGATAGTTCATTCGTTTCAATATCTAGATTTCCAGCAGTTGAGTCATCAAAATTAAATATCCCAACAATATTAGGAATTAATTCTGTTGGGTTTTCTATTTCCTCACTATTAGCCATACCTTCAATATGAATTTGATCAGCGTTGAGACTTAAGTTTCCCTGCTGACTATCACGAGTAGAAAACATGATAATTCTAGAGCTATTGCTAATGTCTAATTGATTTGCTGCAAGTTGGATATCACGTCCTTGTCCAGCCAATGTACCCACTAGAATTTGACTGTTATCAAATACCTGATTATCTCTACTCATAATCGAGATACCCCTGGAACGGCTATTCATATTCAAGGTATCGCGTATTGTTGATACGCGATCGCCGAGCAAGAAGTTCACAATTTCATCATCAAGTAAACCTCCTAAATCTTCTAAGATTCCTCCTTCTTCTAAGGAGTCACCGAGATCTAAAGCTAGAATTTCACTTTCTCGTAATAGAAAATCATTATTCTCAATATTCAAACTACCCAATGTAAAAAAATCACTATTTCGCGTAATTCTTAGCTCGCCATTGTCAAAGCTAGTATCACCTAGAATGCTAAGACTACTTTCTTGAACTCGTAGTAGGTTACTATCAACACTAAAATTGCCAAAGCTGAAAACATTACTACCACTGAGGGTAAC
>JBFRWC010000490.1:0-3563 GCA_051439365.1 Leptolyngbyaceae cyanobacterium | reverse complement strand
TTGCTTCATAGCGTTCAATCATGCGGCGAATCCACTGGAACTCCCCAGTCAGATCGCAATAATCCGTACCAGTTTCCGCACAGGTCTTCACTAGCGGTTCCCCATACAACGCATAGGGGCCAATGGTAGAAATAACCACACGGGTTTGGCCACAAAGTTGCTGAAGTGACGAAACATCGGTGACATCAGCCGTTAGGGTCGGTAAGTCTTTCCCTGATGCTCCTAACGCGGCTTTTAGCTGGTCGAGCTTTTGTGGCGATCGCCCCGCCAACGCCCATTTGACCTGATTTTGGCTACTCTCTAGCTGGAGCAAGTACTTGCATAGGATCTGGCCGACAAACCCTGTTGCCCCAAAAACTATCAAGTCGTACTGACGGTCTGCTTTGGGATGTGAGATTATTTCGTCGTTCTGTTCCATGATTCACCTCTGAGCTAACGTCTGTTTAAATTGTTGGGAGTTGAACCCCATCCCCAGCAAAACCTAACGATCAAAACGAGCAATTCACATGAGTGTTGTTGTAAATATTAATGCTTCACAGCTTCCAGCACGTCCTTTTTGGGTCGCTCTGGCTTTGGTTGCTTTAGGGTGCAGAATCAGGTGGCACACGATTAACTGTGGTGCCTGATGGCAGTGGTACTTCTTCAATGGCTTCAATATTGACCAGATCAGTCAAAGAGACCCGCTCAGATGGGTGTGATGTTGTAGCTTCATTAGTTAGAGAGTAGCGATCGCAGCGTAGGGCAAATGGACAAGAAGTGCATTGTTCCTGAACCCGCTCGGTTTGAGGCAATGCTGTGCCAGTGTCGTAATCTTTCAGCCATTGCTTTAGCTTGCCAAGAATTTGAGTTAAGGATTGCCGGATGCGCTCATGAATGCGATCGCCATAGTCAAATTGAATGCTGGTTGGCTGTAGTTCTACATCAGGCGTTTGCGATTCATTATTGGCTGGCTGGATAAACCAATAGGATAGGCTGATATCTGCTGGGGCATATTCACTGGTTTCTGCCAACACAAAGGGATAAAGTTTAGTTTGCCACTGCTCAGCTAGCGCCGCTTTGCTCGGTGGTTGGCTATAGGTCTTCCAATCAAAGATGCGGGCGTGGTCGTTGTTGAGTAACAGCAAATCGTACACCACTGTCAACAACACTCCCTCAAACTCGTAGTGGAGTCGATATTCGCTTTGCCGAAATCGGGTATTCTCGTCGATTGCTTGAACCGCTGTCGCCAACGCATTAGCGGTTTGGTAGAGTTGCACCGTGTCTACAGGCCAAAATTCCGGAAGGTGGTCAGAGTCAGGTAGGGGCAAACTCAGCTCTTGCTGCTGCATCAGGTGGTGAATCTGGCTACCCCGGTCTAGATAACGCTGCTCGTCTGGTGACGGTGGTGAACCGAGTTGTTCTAGATAAACGTACTGGAACTTTCGTGGGCAGTATTCCAGCAGGGTTAAATGACTTTGGGAGATTTGTCGCGGAGTCATGGCACTAGAGCAAAAAATAAGGCCAAGAGTGAATATTGGGATGTGATGCTAAGGCTCAAACACCTTGGTTAAGACAAATACACTGCCTTGGTTCCCTCGGCCAATTCGCAAGCTATCGTCCAAGTAAGTCACCTCCAGCCATCCCTGTTGATTGCGGGATTGAATCGAAAGGTCAATGGCAGCGAGGCGCTTTCCTGAGTCTAAAGTCTTGAGCAATTGGTGAGGATCACGGTATTGCACTAAAGACTGTAGCCCAAAGACTGCCCGACTAAATCGCACTTGAACCCGTTTCTCGGATACCGCTTCAAAGCCAGCCACAACACTAACCAAGCCACCCAGTCCCGGCAAGCCATTGACTTCGGCAATGTTGTAAATCTTGGATGCATCGGCATCAATGCACTGATAGATTTGGCCTAGGGCATAAAGTGGCAGCCGATTCAGACCCAGTAACTCACCGCTCGTCGTGTAGAGTAATCGCCATACCCCAGATAGCTCGCGTTTCGCTTCCAGCGGTTGGACAATAGGATTGAGTTGTTCTAGGGATGCGATCGCCTCCAAAATCCGGTCATTTTCGGCTGGATTCGCTAATATGCCTCGATTTCGCCCTGCGATCGCCTCAAGGACTGCGGCCTTTTCTCTCTGCATTATGTTAGGATGAGTGACTGAACAAAACTTGATCCAAACGGGATTATTGCAACAGTTCTGTACAACTGCTGGTTTGATCATATCGTCAAATTTGGCTTTAGTAGGGCTGCGCCAACCGATGATCATCCATCGACTGCACCGTTTTCAATTAGGTTACTGTCCAGTTTTGCCTAAAACTTAATCAACACCAGCGCATATGAGCTACAACAACCCAGCACTTCAATCCTACCCCCGTAAGCAACACGCTCCTGTGATTCCTCTTCAACAAGACGCATCCATCCTAGAGTGGCTTCAGCGATCGGGGCGGATGATGGAACGACCCAGTGAGAGCGATCTGCTGCCCAAAGAGGATGAAGAGATTAATGCTCTAATGGGTGGAGATGACGGCTATGAAGATGATGAGGATGACGATAGCCTTGAACTAGATGATTAACTCCAGGGGAAACCACCAAATAAGCCTTGTCTGAGCTAGACATCGGGTTGGAGTGAAGTGGATGTGTTTCCTGAATGGGTATTGACTTAGGGCGAGAGAGGGGGGCACGACACGCTCTACTCTCTCGTTAGTTTTTTTCGCTTTCCGTGGAAAGCCTTCCAACCTAGACGAAATTTGAGCAGGTTGCATTATGCGCGACACTTTCCCTCTAATTGCTACCCTGCGAAGGCAGGTTGCTTCGTTGTTACTGTATCGCACCGCTTTAAAAACTGAAGTTGGCCAAGCTTTTTTGCATCTTTTGGATCAATTGCAGAGCCAAATAGAGGGCGGTGATCACGAGCTAAAGTGCTTGAATGCCTATGGTCGATGGTTCCATGCATTAGCTGAAGCCAACCAATCTTGGCAAACTCATCTGCTTTATCAAGTCTTTTGGGCCGATAATCCGTTTACTCGACGGGCACAATGGATGGCGGAAGATGGCATGGACCCAGATCTAACGGCGGCGGCTGTGCATGATCTTGAAATTCTCCAAAGTTTGTATCATTGCAGCGGCAAGCAAGTGAGCCAGTGGGTACAGGAACTAGCCATATTACCCATTCCACCCGTATCCCTCACCCAAGAGCGATCGCCCCATCAAAACTACACTGCCGCAGAACTACGGTTACGTTCCCATCCTGTCTGGACAGCTCTTACCCAGGCAGAGTCTTGGGGCAAAGTAGTCGATCAGATTGCCCTGTACCACCAAGAAGTTGGCGTGGGTGACTTTGCCTTTTATCCAGCCTTTCGTTGGGAGCAAGGTAAGTTACAGGGAATTCCCCATGCTGATCCAATCACACTGCATCAGCTAACGGGCTATCCAGATCAGCAAAGGATACTGTTGCAAAATACCGAGGCACTGCTTCAAGGGAAGGCAGCCTTGCATGTGTTGCTCTACGGCAGCCGTGGCACGGGTAAATCCTCTTTGGTGAAGTCGTTGATTCATCAGTATGGCGATCGCGGTCTACGGT
>JBFRWC010000489.1:0-10261 GCA_051439365.1 Leptolyngbyaceae cyanobacterium | reverse complement strand
ACGATACCCAAGCCTTTGATGATGCCCTCCTGGCGTTTCAGGATTACAAACCTATCCGCGATGAATTTTATGGTGACACGGGAGACGATCGCACCGCCAATGAACAAAAGCTGTACCGATACAACACCTTTGGGCTAGACGCGGCCACCTACGTCTTGGATGTGCGATCGTTCCGGGATGCGCCCTTGCCGTTTACTTCGGAAGCCGCCTCGGATGAGGAGATTCAGGCCTATCTGGAATCCGCTTTTGAACCGGGGCGGACCATGTTAGGGCAGGCCCAGTTGGAGCAATTCAAGCAGGATTTGCTGGCCGCAGAAGCGGAGGGCATCACCTGGAAGGTCGTCATGTCCACGGTGCCCATGCAAAATTTTGGCGTACCTGTAACGGGAGAACGATGGGAAGGCTACGCGGCAGAACGGGCTGAATTGCTGAAGTTTATCGAAGACAACGACATCAACAATGTGGTGTTTGCCACCGGGGATTTCCACGGCCACGTGGTCAATAATGTCACCTACCAGGAGGAATTGGGCGGTCCTCAAATCCCCACCGATGTCATCGATGTGATGATTGGCCCTGTGGGAATTCAGTTGACCGTACCGTTCTTGCCAGCCCCGTTTAACGAACCCTTTGCCGCTCCCTTTGGTCCTGCCACGGTGGGCTTTACCCCAGGGGCGCTGCTGGAAGCCCAGGGCAAAAGTCAGGCTGATTATCTGGCGCTCACTAACAATGCCGACCGCAATCAGTTTGTCCGCGAGGTGTTGGATGCCCGTCTGACTCCGCTGGGCTTTGACCCTGTGGGACTGGAAGGATCGGGAATTGATGCCACCTTGTTACAAGGGGAATACATCGCCGCCCACAACTATGGCTGGAGCGAGTTTGACATCGACCCGCTCACCCAAGTGCTCACCGTGACCACCTACGGCGTAGAACCTTACACCGAAGCAGAACTGCTAGCAGCCCCCACGATCGCCTCCCGTACTCCCGTCATCGTCAGTCAGTTTGAAGTGCGTCCCACCCTGGCCCCGCCCTTTGCCACTGCCCCACCCCGGATCAAGTTTGGCCAAGGAGAAACGGGCGATCGCCTCCGGGGAAATAAAGGGAACAACCGACTCCGGGGTACTGAGGATAACGACGTATTAAAGGGGCAGGATGGTAACGATCAGCTCATCGGTCGAGACGGGGACGATCGACTTGATGGCAACGCTGGCAACGATTTGCTCAAAGGCGGCAGTGGCGACGATCGCCTCCGGGGGCAGGATGGGCGCGATCGCCTGGTGGGCCAAGGTGGTGATGATATCCTCATTGGGGGTGAGGGCAATGATACGCTGATTGGTGGCAGGGGGACTGATGTGTTCGTCTATGAAAGTGTGGATGATGGGCGCGATCGCATTCTCAACTTTAACCCCAATGACGATCTGATTAATTTATCTCAAATCTTTGCTGATGCGGCCTTTGCTGGCAACACGGCCATTGCGCAGTTTAACCAATACGTCAGCTTAATTCAGAGCGGTAACGGTATCCGCTTGGTCATTGATGCGGATGGCTCCGGTCCAGCCACCGACACAGCGGTTTTATCTACTATTCAGGGTGTTTCCGATCTGGGTATCCAAAACTTTGTCATTCGTTAGCCCTTAAAGCAAGCTTTCGCTGCCTGGAATTTCGCCAAAAATCTTCCTCGAATAATGCAAAAGGGTTTGATTCTGAAAGATTTCCCGGAAATTTGGGTCTTGCTCAAAATGCTTCCATCGCTCTAGAACTCTCATTTCAGCACCTCTACCATCCATGTTTTGGCCATCAAATGAACTACCTCCACCTAAACTGACTACTTTTTTAATGCCCGCATCTGAAAATGGCAGGCCCAAATCCAAAGCAAGCTTTTTTCTGTAATCGATATCTGCCACAAATTGATTGTAGTTGATCAATAGTTTGTTCTGCTTTAGATATTTGCTCTCACCCAGAAACTCTTGTGCATATTGAATCCACAACTCTACAGCGGTCATTCTCTTGGCCTTGATATCGATCATATTGCTCTTGAGGCGACTCGCGAATAAATTAAATGGATCTCTCAAAATAAGCAAGTCAAACCGTTGTTTACTTTTCCCAACGTATATGTCGTGCAGACCTTCAAATGAAGGATGACAGATACAATCTAATGTCTGGTCTTCATAACCATAAATTAAGCAGTCTAAATGCTTAAATTCACCTTTTGCCAGTGGCAGAAAATGTTTGTAGGCCCATGGTGTATGTTCTGGATGATAATCAATAATCTGCTCGAACTTATATCGATAAGGATTACACCCTGCCTGAACATTATTGATATGTTCGACATTCCCAGTCTGTTGAGCTTTAATCCATTCAACAACGGCATGATTGCCAGTTCTCCGCAATCCAATCACTCTTAATTCTTTCTCATTAGTAATCGGAAAATCCTGAAATTTGGCTACCGATAGGCGGCTTAAGTCCTCCACGGAGTGGCCAAGAAATCTTTTGGTTTTCTTGATAATTTTTTGAGGCAGGAGAGATAGGTTATGAGTTGACATTTTTTGCGATATGACTTGAGTTTAGGACATCATTTGAGCAGGCACAACGTGTAACTATTGGGCAAGGTGCCGTGGTATGTAGGCCATCGTTCAGATTCTTGCCTCGATTTAGCTCGTTTAGGGTGTTCTGTGGACATATATCGTGAGAATACCCAAAATAGAAGTCTCTCAATCAAAATTAGAGATCTACTCATCTTGGGACCCTGATTGACTGACAAAACTGCCTAAAACCTTGTCCCTGTCTTGGGGCAGAAGACCTGACCCCTACATTGTCCCAATCCCTTGTAGGGGAGCGGTTTCCGCGCCCAAGCCCCAATTTTGGTCAGTTAACCAGCGCTTAGGACTGTCTGCTATCTTCAGCAACCGATGCCACCTATATCTTTAGCAACAAATGCCACCTATGTTTTCTTTACGAAATCTTCAGTACCAATGAGATATGACAAGCAGGAGTATGGGGTGTGTCAGCAAGTGTTCACCACTGTTTACAGGTTTACCGCCCTGTTCAGCCGCCTGCTGGGCTGATAGAATGTGACCTATCCACAGCCTCACTGATTAAAAATGGCTACTATTAGTCCTACTGCCCGCCTCCTATTTTCTTGCCCCGATCAACAAGGGCTGGTTGCGAAGCTTGCAAACTTTATTTACTCCAATGGCGGTAACATTATCCATGCTGACCATCACACAGATGTGGCCGCTGGCCTATTTTTGACTCGGTTGGAATGGCAGTTAGATGGATTTAACTTGCCCCGTCACTTGATTGAACCCGTGTTTCAGGCGATCGCCCAACCTCTGGAAGCCCAGTGGCAGATTCACTTTTCCGATGAACACCCCCGCATTGCGATTTGGGTCACGAAGCAAGATCATTGCCTGTTGGACTTGCTGTGGCGGCATCGGGCTGGAGAACTGGCAGCAGAAATTCCCCTGATGATCAGCAACCATGAAACCCTAGAACCCATTGCCCAGCAATTTGGTATTGATTATCACCATATCCCGATCTCGAAAGAGACCAAAGCAACGCAGGAAACCAAGCAGTTAGAATTGCTGAAACAGTACAAGATTGATTTGGTGATCTTAGCAAAATACATGCAAATTGTAAGCGACACATTTCTCAAGCAATTTGCCAACATCATCAATATTCACCATTCATTCTTGCCCGCGTTTGCTGGAGCCAACCCGTATCATCGTGCCCATGATCGGGGGGTTAAAATCATTGGCGCGACTGCCCACTACGCGACCCAAGACTTAGATGAAGGCCCCATTATTGAGCAAGATGTTGTCCGGATTAGCCACCGGGATGAAGTTCAGGATCTCATTCGTAAGGGGAAGGACTTGGAACGGATGGTCCTTGCCAGAGCAGTTCGCTTGCATCTACAACATCGGGTTTTGGTTTACGGCAACCGCACCGTTGTTTTTGCGTGAACCACGTCAGTTGCCGGAAGCGCCTGTCGTTGCGCAAATCAGTTTTGCTGAATGCTTAGCGTGAAATTATGGACCTCACCATTGAAATCCCCAACAAACACCGAATAGGTGCGTCCGTTTTCAGTATTACCCTCCCATGCGGCAGTGAGTTCTACTCGGCTACCGGACAGGTTATCTGCGGTCACACAGGTTTCCCGTCCCGTCCGATCGTCAATGACCCGGAGCGTGGGCTGGCCACTATTGCCGTTGACAGTGAATGACAACTGGCTCAGCGCTTCTTTGATCTCTAATTGGACGATACGGGGCTGGGCATTTGCTTGACCGCAGCGGTCTGATCGGTTCGTGGAAGAGACGGTGTAGCGCTGCCGCCCTTGAATTGGGGTTGAGAGCGTATTCGCGATCGCCGGTAAGGCTGACAGACTATAAAGTAGAGCAGCGATCGCCCCCCCGACCATTGCTCGCTTGCTAAAAGATATCATCATGGTCCCAAAACAAATACGAGTTTTTACGGATGTAAATTGCGCAAGGATGACTTCTCCTCACACCATCATCCTACTTGTTTCGTCAAAGACCCCCACCCGTGCCTGTGACAGTTTCAGGGCTGAAACTAGATCTAATTCCTATGTCGTAAGCTAAAACTATTTTAGTTTGCGTATTTTAGTGGCAATCAGCTTAGTAGAGTTGGTGCCATCAGCGGACATCTTGGACAACGGAACGGCAAATCCCCAGAATGCGGCGATCGCTACTGCTAACTGACCCAATATCATGATAGCCAGAGAGTTGTATGGGCTGACGATGGGTCGTGAGGGTTGCCACAGTCGGAGTAGTGAGGGGCAAGGAATACTGATAAGTAGACTGCTCGTAGCTAGACACAACATTCAAGGCCAGTTGCTCTGACTGCACCTCGCCATAAAAACAGTCAAACGACGACTGTGGCATGTAAAACGCACCAATGGCCTGATTATCGACGATTTCCATCACTGCATAGGCATAACCTAGCTGGTTGGGTTCAGGCGATTGCCCATACAGATAAATGCCATGATTCGCATGGGGCTCTGCCATCTGAATCGTAGGCTCTGTGTGAGGGCTGCTCATGAGGGGAGTCATCAATTCTGACGGAGTGGCGACTGGGGAGAGAGGCTGTGACAGTTCAGCCGCTTGGATCTGCAAATTGCTCGCGCCAGCTAAAGTGAGGCTAAGGGATAGCACTAAACTCGTCAAAGGGCGTTTGAGCCTCAACAGCATCTGATGTCCAACTTGGGGCAATCGTTGAGAATATGCAAATCCTTTTGCCATCCAGTCCTCCCTGTCTTTCAATATCTGGCGTTTAGTCTCTGGCGTTTAGTCCCTGGCGTTTAGTCCCTGGCGTTTGAGCCTCTGGCGTTCAATTTGGCGTTACCGCTCCGTAAATCTATGGCCTAACTTGCCGTCGCTTTTTAGCAATACGTGACTATACGTATCATCCCCTGTTTCTGGGACTGGCACAGTGATCACCCAAATAGGGGAGTGTGACAGGAGTCACCAATTGACGTGACTCCTGTCATGCTGATCGGTATTTCAACGGAATTGCGCTACTCCTGTAAGGCTAAAGGCCCGTACTTCCGTAATTTTGACTTTGACTAAGGAGCCTTTTAATGTGGCTAAGTCCCCCTGGAAAAACGTGAGACGGTTACTGCGGGTCCGCCCCATTACCTGATCGGGGTTCTTCGGGTTTTGCTCCTCAACCAAAATTTCTTCAATCCGGTCAGCGTAACGTTGGGACCGATCTGCGGCGGTCTGGGCCACAAGATGATTGAGTCGTTGGAGGCGATCGCTCTTGACTTCTTCTGATAACTGGCTTTCCCACAGGGATGCGGGGGTCCCAGGCCGGGGGGAATAGGCTGCTGTGTTCAACTGATCAAAGCCAATTTCTTCGACCAACTTGAGCGTATTTTCAAATTGGGCCTCAGTTTCTCCCGGAAAGCCCACAATCGCATCGGCACTGATTGCAGCATCAGGCAAGTAGTGCCGAATTTTGTCAATGATGCGGCGGTAACGCTCATGGGTATAGCCACGTCGCATCGCCTTCAGGATTTCATTATCGCCCGATTGGAATGGAATATGGAAATGCTCACATACGGTGGGTAACTCGGCACAAGCCTGGATTAGCCGTTCCGTAAAATAGCGAGGATGGCTAGTGGCAAAGCGAATTCGTTCAATTCCGGGTACGTCATGAACCTGGTAGAGTAAATCCGTAAAGGTATGTAAATGGCGACCGTCGGGCTTGCTTCCGGGTAAGTCACGGCCATAGGCATCAATATTTTGCCCCAACAGGGTAATTTCCTTGTAACCCTGCCGCCCCAACTCCTCCATTTCTGCCCGAATCACCTCTGGAGTGCGCGATTGCTCTACACCACGCACATTAGGCACCACGCAGTAAGTGCAATGCTCATTGCAGCCATAGATCACATTCACCCAGGCCGTAATTTTGCTATCGCGGCGGGGCTTGGTAATATCCTCAACAATATGGATGGGGTCGGTTGCCACCACCTGATTACCATCAAATACCTGTTCCAACAAATCCTGTAAACGGTTAGCATGTTGCGGTCCCATGACCAAATCCAGCTCAGGTACCCGCCGCAGTAAAGTTTCTCCTTCTTGCTGAGCGACGCATCCTGCCACCACCAGGGTGAGGTTAGGCTCAGATTGCTTGCGCTTTGCCTGTCGCCCCAAGTAGGAGTAGACCTTTTGCTCAGCGTTATCTCGAATCGTGCAGGTGTTGTATAGCACCACATCGGCTTCATCGGGAGTGTCCGACCAAAGAAACCCCATGTCCTCAAAAATACCGGCCATCCGCTCAGAGTCGGCCTTGTTCATCTGGCAGCCAAAGGTAGTGATGTGATAGCGACGATCGACTGTCATAGAAGTGAGCTATAAATCTAATGGTAGGTTTGGACACGTTTTCTGATTGTATCGTTTTCTGGCGGCAGTAGGACAGGCTCCAACCGCCAGAACCTGGCTTTTATTCTGCCAGAGGCTCTTAGGCAAAACCTCTGAGGGAATGGCTTTACAAGTTTTTGCAAAGTTGGCGTAGCCTTGAGGATTCTGCTAACGTAGCGAAATTAATAGTGCATCATTCAATTGAGTAAATTGAGTAGAGTTATGGACCCATCTATTTCCATTGCTTGTGGTTTTCTCGGTGGCACCATTCTGGCTGTGGACGGAGGATATCGTGTATTGCAGCACCCCCGTCCAGAGCGTCTATTTGATCGGATTGCCGATGCCCGCTGGTTTTTGGCGGTGAGGTGGTGTGATAGCCACTCTCCCCCCGCAGCGATTCTGACCCACAATGGTCAGTTTAGCTTCCAAAATCAAGCCGTCTGGGCAATGGGGGAAACTACCTTTATCCCTTTAAACCAAAGACAGGCGATTTTTAATGCGGCCCGGACTCTCAACGCTGGCGAATCTGTCATCCAACCGATTCACCTTTCTGGTACGCGCCATCCCCATCAGGTGGAGGTCATGAGTGTTGAAATTGACCCAAGATATGGCAAGGTGGCGCTTGTATCTCAGGTCGAGTTGAAATAGGAATGTCCCCGATGCAGGGCTTTTGTCGTGGATGAGCCACCTGAAAACTCTATTTTCCCCTGCGCCCAAACCATTTCCTGGGATGGAGGCCCTGATGGCAGGCCCAAGTTGTGCGATCGCCCCAATCCCCAAAAATCCATTTCCAAACGAAAGTGAATCACTATATGATAAATATTACGTATGATGTAGCGAGTTTTTAATCGAACTTCGATTGTTGGGAGGATGATAGATGGCAGGTTCAACAGGTGAACGTCCGTTTGGCGATATTGTGACAAGCATTCGCTATTGGGTCATTCACAGCATTACGATTCCCGCACTGTTTATTGCTGGATGGTTATTTGTGAGTACGGGTTTGGCGTATGATGCCTTTGGGACCCCTCGTCCCAACGGGTACTATACTCAGGAGCGCCAAGAGTTACCCATTGTCAGCGATCGCTTCAGCGCCGAGCAGCAAATCACTGACTTCAACCAGTAAACGGGGATCAGGTGCCAGAAGGGGCTATCCTCTGGGCGCTGCTGTAACGGTTTGATGACCGGAGCAAGTGATGACCGGAGCGACTTCAAACGTAACGAATTAAGACCGAATTCTAAGCAAACTAGATTGGTTTGTTTATAGGGCTGGCTGGGAAGCCCGTTCCTAGTAGGCCAACTGTTTTTTGAGCAAAGCATAATTTTTAGAGAATCATGACTGGCAATACACCCAACGAACCCATTACCTATCCAATTTTTACCGTGCGCTGGCTGTCTGTCCACGCACTTGCAGTTCCTTCCGTTTTCTTTATTGGCGCGATCGCCGCAATGCAGTTTATTCAAAGGTAGGCAAATATCATGGCAATGGATCGTAATCCCAACCCTAATAAGCAGCCCGTAGAGTTGAACCGAACATCTCTATACCTGGGCTTGCTGCTGGTTTTTGTGCTTGGCATTCTGTTTTCAAGCTACTTTTTCAACTAAGATTTCAATATAGCTATTTAAGCCTGGGAGGCTACCCATGTTCCAGAACGGCAGAATTCCTCTGTGGATCGTAGCGACAGTGGCAGGACTTGGTGTTGTTGCTGTGGTTGGTTTGTTTTTCTATGGCTCCTACGGAGGGGTGGGTTCAGCAGTCTAGATTCCTGCTGAGTCATCTTCTGTGAGTCATCACGACTTTAGGCGTGGCTCCTTCGGGAATCACGCCTAAAATTTTGAGTGAGTGAATGTGAGTAACACTAATGTGAGTAACGCTGAGGACGAGTCAGGGAGCAGGGAAATTTGGACCAAGCCGAGAGACAGGCCGAACAGCCACAAGGGCAAGCGCAAGCACAAGAGTATTGCTGCCGTGAAACCATTGATCTCTATGATTCACCGAGTTTGACGACCTTGGCGACCCAAGCGGCCAGCGATCGCCACCTTCGCCTTCTGACCTCTGTTGATGCAAATGCCCCTGCCATTCCCGTGTGTCTCTGTGAGGATGACTACCCTGGTTGGATCAGTCCTGCTGCGCTGGCCGACTTGCAACCCGCTGATGTTCCCTATCAGGCTCCTGTGTGGACTGCGGCGGAGATTGGCGAGCGTATCCCCCAGATTATTACCTATACCCAAGCGGCGATGGCTCAACCCAACTACTATCAGTGGGGCGGCACTGTTGGGCCTAGCTATGACTGTTCTGGGCTGATGCAATCGGCGTTCCGGTCGGTCGGCATCTGGATTCCCCGTGATGCCTACTTACAAGAGCCGTTTATCCAAGCGATTCCCCTGGATCAACTACAGCTAGGAGACTTAATTTTCTTTGGTCCGCCAGAACGAGCAAACCATGTGGCCCTTTACCTTGGTCATGGGCAATACATCCACAGTTCGGGTCGAGCCATTGGTCGTAACGGCATCGGCATTGATGACCTATTCCGGGATGGCGATCGCCCACTAACCGAAAACGCCATCAGCCAGACCTATTTTCGGCAAATTCATGGAGCGGGTCGAGTCGTCTCCAGTTATCAGCCGACCGGGGTCCCGATGCGGGCGATCAACCTTGGGAACTGAGCCTTCCCGCACAGTGTTCCAGCATGGCATTCAAGCATGGCATTCAAGCATGGCAAACGTGCAGCGAAACCCCACCTTAAAATTCCTCTTAAAATTCCTCAAGTGGGCCGTTGGGGGCGGGGTCCTCTTCTTCCTGGTGCAAGCCATTCGGGCCAACTGGCAAGATATTGCGACCCTGCATATTACTGCCGTTGGTTGGGGCTATGTAGCGGCGGCCACAGGCATCACCCTATTGGCCCACGTTTGGTCCGGCTGGGTGTGGGGCTGGATTCTAGCGACCCTCAATTGTCCCCAGGCTCAGGGCACTTGGGCCATTGTGACCTATCTCAAAACCAATATTGCCAAGTATTTGCCAGGAAACGTCTGGCATTTTGTTGGGCGGGTCATGAGTGCTAAGGCGATCGCCATCCCCGTTGAAATCAGCACTATTAGCGTGGTCATGGAAGCGGTGCTGATGGCGATCGCCGCCCTCCTTGTGGGACTCCTCTCCAGTCAACACCTCAACCGTCACCTCCAACTGGCCAGCTTACTCATTGGCCTCATCGGCCTCCATCCCCGCATCCTCTCCCCCCTCCTCAGCCGCCTCACCCGCTCAAAATTAAAGAAAACTTCACTCGCTCCCTCTCCTCAACCCTCCCACTCCCCCACTCCCCCACTCCCCCACTCATCCCCTCACTCACTCCCCCACTCCCCCACTTCCCTACTCCCCCACTATCCCC
>JBFRWC010000488.1:0-6366 GCA_051439365.1 Leptolyngbyaceae cyanobacterium | reverse complement strand
ATGCCCATCGTTAAGACGCTGCTCCTACTCTACCTGCGGCGCTATCCCAACCGTCTCCGCTTAAGTCAGTTTAATTTTCTGTCCCAATATTCTTGGATGCAAAATGTGCTGGCGGAGATTAAGGGTGAGCTATTTCCTGACGCGAAAAAGCCAGACAAACCATCGGCTGAACCAGAGGAAACTCCTCCACCCAGCGATGAGATCCTGCAAATCCTGTCTGCGGATATTCGGGGGCGACACGGCACATACCACGTCGATCGATGGCTCTATCAGCGTGGGCAGGGCTATCTTTTCATGGGATCGCAGACGGGAATGGAGCGTCCGGTCGTGGTCAAGGAATATCTGCTCAATCAGCAATTTTACAACCAACAGGAACTGCGCGATCGCCAAGATCGATTCGAGAAATTAGCGGGGATAGTGCTAGCAGATGGTCGGACTCAGGAATTGCGGGTGCTGTGTCCCCTGGAAGCGATCGCCGATAGCCACGCCACCCACCGCTGTTACCTGGTCACAGCGATTGAAGATGCGGCTCCCACCTTGCGCCATGTCTTGCAAATCACCGGAGCCATGCCAGCCCCCCTCATTCGCCATGTCCTCATCCAAGTGCTACAGAGCTTAGAGCTACTCCATCAACAAAAATTTAGGTTTCCCTCTGGAAAAACCCAAACCGGACTGTATCATGGCAACCTTAGCTTAGACAGCATTCTGTGGGTGGACCCGGATCATCCCCCCAGCCCACCGAATAACGGTTCCCAAGCCAATGCTGATCTCAGTCAGCACCCGTATATTTACCTGACGGATCTCGCTCTCTGGGAAAGCTTGTTTGCCCAACCGACCGCCCTAACAACTCCCTCAACCCCCACTCGTGCGATCCCTTCTGTACAAGCGGATCTCAAAGCACTCGGCCAAATTGGGTTTGATCTGCTGATAGGGCATCCCCAGACCACTGCTGATCCACTGGACGAATCAGTCTGGCCATCGATGCCTCCACCCCTGAAGGATGTCATGGAACGGCTACTGGAAATTGCGCCCCCCTTTGCCAGTGCCGCAGAAGCCCGTCAGGCGCTGCTGCATTTTCCTGAAGCTGCCCCAGAAGAGTCCTCTATTTCCACGGAGGCAAACACAGACCTGACCCAAACGCGATCGCCCGACGGGTGGTGGTCCTTGTTGCTTCTGGGGAGCTTGGGCCTGCTAGTCAGCATCTTTTGGGCCATTTGGGGGCGATCGCCCCTAACTGCACGGACCCAATCCCCCCGCCCTTGCTGTTTGGCAGACATTGAAGCCGTCCCTTCTGGTCAATTTGTTTACACTTACCTCAAATCTGGGAGTTGGGAATATGTTTGGAAACAGCGGGATTTGGGCAAGCGGGACTGGTCAATCAACGACCACTTGCGTCGGGCCTACCCCAACCTCACCTTGATAGGCCAACCCTCTGCAACTTTGGCAGAAGCGATCGCCCAAGTCCAGACCCAAGCCGTTGACTTTGCAGTGATTCCCCACCTGGGGCCACTGCCCATTGACCTCGCCTCCCAGCCCATTGCCTACGATGGGCTGGCCGTGTTTGTTGCCTTTAACTACGCCCGTCGTAACCAAGGATTGCCATCCGCCTTGGATGGCCACATCTCCCTTGGAGACCTGAGACAGTTGTACTGGGGCAATATAAGGGACTGGGGGGAACTCAGCCGATCGCGCCTGGGGGTCAAACTTTACGCTCCCACCAATCCAGAAGCTCGGCAAATCTTTGAACAATTGGTTCTCAATGGCCAGTCTCTCGATGATCTGGACTCTCCAATGATTGAGACTGCCGAGACTCCAGTGCTTGAAACGGCTGATACCCTTGAGATGCTCCGGTCGATTATCCGCGACTTTGAAGACTCTACTACCGCTGAGCCTAAGGGGGGAATTGGCTTTAGCCACCTCAGCCGTATCTTTGGCCAATGTTCGGTCTATCCCCTCGCCATTGATCAGGCAGATGATGGCCAAATTGCCATTCAACCGCTAGTGTTAGAGGACGGTGTCCCCATTCAGCCCACGACAGATTTGTGCGATCGCAAAGGCACCTACGCCCCCGATACCCGCCTGTTTCAAACAGAAGTCTATCCCCTCGCCTATCCCCTGATCGTCATCTATCCCCGTGACAACAGTCTGCCCCCCATTGGCCCCAAATTTGTGGAAGCGATCACGACCATCGAGGGCCAGCGACTCTTGAAAGACGGAAGTTTGGTCCCCCTAGAACCCATTGACGACAGCGTGGGAACCCTCAGCTCAGAACCATAGCTTGAATTTGTGGAGACTCACCCATCACCTCGCTGGATTAACCTGTGGTGAAATTTACGTTGTTTGATAGGGAGGATGCACCTGAATCCGGCAGGACCACAGCCGATCCCAGTGCTTAGCCGGAATCATCAAATGGAGGACGGATTCAGTGTCTAGCCGAGTGGTCAATAGATGGTGTCCCTGAATTCGTTTTCCTCTCGCTTCCAGATAGAGCGGTGTAAATCCAGTTAATTGCGCTGATTCGTAAATTGTTTGGCCGTACAGGGGATGGTTGGGGGTAATTAGGGTAGCGATCGCAAACCACAGACCGCTGCGGGTGAGGCAATTGCCAAAAATTCGCCCACCAATTGCCGCTGCTGCAAACGCTGGAGCAGCCAATTCTGTGGGACTCATCACCATGTCAAAGTCAAACACCTGCTGAATTTGCTGGGCAAATTTCGGATCATGAATCCGCACTAGGACGGGCAATCTTGGCTCCATACTTTTCGCCGTAATCGCAATCTCCAAATTGACCATATCGTTGCTGGTCACTGCCAGTAGGGATTTGGCTTTGTGAATATTGACGGATTTTAAGGTTTCGGGCACACTGGCATCCCCGATCACCACTGGAATCTTGTGGTTACGAGCCGTCCCTGAAAACCGACTATTCGGGGTCAGTTCGATCGCCACTTGCTCAGAATCCAAATCGTTTAACTGGGTTGCCAACCGTATCCCCACCCCCCCTAGACCACAGATGATGTGGTGGTCCCGTGCAGGAACTTGAGTGGCGCTCCACAACTGTTGCAGATGGGTTCCCAAAATAAAATCATTGAGCAAAGCGTAGCAGATGCCAATCACCGCTGCTCCCACAATCATCATCACTGCCGTAAAAACTTTGACGGCGGCTGGAGCCTGTTCGGCGACGGTTTCTTGACCGCCTGCTCCGGTGATCATGCCCACGGAAAAGTACAGGGCATTCACAACCGAAACGTTCGGACTCGTGGAAAGGTAGGTCAAGGTAGCGATCGCAATCGTCACCAACAACGCCAACAACACCCACAACACTGCCCGCCCCTGGCGTTTAATCTGACTCAAGCTACCCAAAACTTGACCCATCCATCGCTTCAGCGGCGATCGCTGCCGCCGTTGACTGGGACGGTTAGAGATCAAGAGACGATCTCCTGGCTGCAACCTCTGATCCTGCATCACTGCGGTGATGAGATCAGTTTGCAAAGTCGGTTGACAAGTTGCGGGTTCGTAGGCCAGCAGCATTCGGGTCGGATCCGCCCACAGGGCTTGGAGCGATCGCCCACACCAGGGATGATCAGAGGTAATCACCTGTTCCTCAATCGGCCAATGATGCTTAAACAAGCGTAGATGACCAATGGCCCGATTACCCATTGCCGCAAATGCAAAAATAGGGGCTACCAGCGAGGCCACACTCATGGAGAGATGACAGGGTAACGTATGGTCTAAGCGATCGCCAAGCCGACTGTTGAAGAGCCGATTGACCACGCGAATGCGCGGGTTAATCAGCCGTGCCTGCGTCATCACCGCCACATTGAGGGCATCGTCATTACTGGCAATTAAGAGCGTTTGAGCATGGTGGATACCCGCAGCAATCAGCGTCGATTCCTGCCGCATATCACCAATGATGATATTTTGAGAATAGTTGGGGAGGGGCTGGTCACTGATTCCCACCGCCGCAATATCCTGTTGCTGAAGTAGCGAAAAGATATGGTACCCCGTTCGACCCAGCCCACAGACAATCACCTGAGGTTCCATTCCAATTCGGGTATCCATAACAATTACTCAGATCCGCCTTTCCAAGCTTGCCTGAAAAGAGTCTTAGGAAATGTATACTACGACTCAGTTCAGAAACTCTTTAGAGAGTCACAACCCATCTCCAATCAGGTCACGGCCCAGATTGGGGTAACTTTTGATACGTCTATTTCACATCATCCCTATCTGTACCCTCCTGGTCTGCTCTTCCTTGCCTGGGATGGATTGTCATAGCTTGAATTCCTAGGCGTGCCCATAAGGACACATTGGCCTCTCCTGGTTCTTCACCAAGAGCCGACTCAATCGATCTGAACTTCATCAACTTGTCACCACGGATTCGGTACGATCACAGTTTTACCTAGTGTCAGATTTTTGCAGAATAGTAGGTAAGTCAACGCAGGTTAAAAGCGTGAGTTGCTAAAGAGAGTCGTTAATCATTTGGCCTCAGGGTGAATCTATAAAAAAGGAGCAAATCATGTTATTCAATCAGTCATCGGGTTATCGCTTAAGTCACGTAAGCCAGACCGTTTGTCGTCTAGCGCTCATTGGTCTACTGAGTGTTAGCATCACCGGGGGCGTGTGCGGGGTCGTGGAACCTGCCTATGCATCAGCCTCTGAGGAAGGGGAATCGGGGAGCGGGATACCGGGCAACCGCGCTGGGGGAGGAACTCGCCTCAGCGATTCGCCGACTTGGTCCTATTGACCTAACCTTAGCTAAGAATATCCTTCAGCGCAGGTGCGAGAGTGGGGTATTGGTAGGTAAATCCCGATGCCAGGGTTTGTTGAGGTAGGACTTGTTGCCCCTGTAGAACAACCTGGGCTGCATCCCCTAGTAGGGCTTCGAGGGCAAAGCTAGGGACTGGAAGCCAGGAAGGACGATTAATAGTCGCTCCAAAGGCTTGACAAAATTCGCTCATGCGAACGGGATTGGGAGCCGTGCCATTGAAAATGCCACTCATCGTCGTGTCGGTCAACGCATTTACAATAATTCCGACTAAATCTTCTCGGTGAATCCACGAGAACCACTGACGACCTGTACCAATGGGACCACCCGCGAATAATTGGAAGGGCTTATACATTTTTGCGATCGCCCCACCCATGCCCAGCACAATGCCGGTCCGAATAATCACTAGCCGAGTGCCTGTTTCCGTTACCTTTTGGGCTTCTGCTTCCCACTTCTTGCACACCTCAGCCAAGAAGTCATCACCGGGCGTACTGGCTTCATCAAAGGTGGCCGTTTCGCTGGTGCCGTAGTAGCCGATGGCAGAAGAGTTGATCAGCACAGCGGGCTTGGGGTTAACCTGGGTGATGGCTTCCACGATTTTTGCTGTTCCCAGTTGGCGGCTGTCCATGATTGCTTGCTTGCGGTCTGGGGTCCACCGCCCGTCAGCAATCGATTCTCCCGCTAAATTCACCACGCCATCACAACCCGCGATCGCCGCTTGCCAAGGTCCCGTTCGAGCGGGGGTATACTCGACAATCTCCACTTTAGGAAAAGTCGATTTGGGAAACTGGCCACGTGCTTTGTCCGCTTGTCGGGTCAACACTAGGATGTCGTGCTGCTTTTCTTGTAGCACTTCCACTAGACGACTACCGACGAATCCTGTTGCTCCAGCTACTGCGACTTTCATAAAGCTCTCCCATTCACACCTTTATATCAGCTTAATACAACCAGGATAGCTTGATGGCACTTAGTCCCCTATTGTTGCTGGGATTCAGGAGGCCGTTCCCCGTAAGCCATGCCGTTGGCTTCTGCGTAGCGCTGCATGAATCGCATAAATCGGCCCCAGTGATCCTCCTGCTGAATCACAAATTTGCACTCCATTCCCCGGAGGTCGTCCCCGTCTGGACCCCCCACAATCAGCCGGACACTATCGGGTTGCACTTCAATCTGACCTTCCTCATCGCTGAGCCGAATGGCTTTGGCAAAACGCTTGGTGTAGCTTTTGAGTTGTTCGGTGGATTTGAGCCGTTTGAACCGCAGGGCTACGATACGATCGCCGTTGCTGCGATCGCGTTGCAAACTGACATCATCTAAGTCCTCGTAGATGCCGTCAAAAATCTCAATGGTGGGTGCGCTCGCGTCCATATATTCCCCGATTTGTCATCAACAAATGTGAAGCTAGGTTCAATAATTATACGCTGCTATGCTTGTCCTAATTAAAGATAAATGTGAAGTCCAAGACCACGGCGATCGCATGGGTTCTACAAAAACAAATCCTCATCAGTCCCACAAAAACTTGGGGCGAATTCAACGCTATCTGGACCAATACGCAGAGCCTCAAGTTGATTCCATCTCCCAGGTACAGGAGCGGTTAACTCCTGTCT
>JBFRWC010000487.1:0-4241 GCA_051439365.1 Leptolyngbyaceae cyanobacterium | reverse complement strand
CAATGGCGTTAACAGCATCCAAACGGCGATTTCCTTCAGCAATGTATGCCTTGAGTGCAGAAAGGTCGCTTACAACGGAAGTGCTGGCATCAGCACTGACAACAGCTCTGGAAAATGCATCAAGCATTATTAGCTCTCCTTGTCTTAAATTTATTAAAAGAACGAATGTCATCGTGTGGTGACGACATAATTAAAGTTACGTGAGAACCCACCCGTTCGTCCTTTTTATGTGAGATTAAGTAACAATTCGCAATATTGAATCCAGTTTGAAGTGCGCTATTCGCCTTGCTGAAGCTGGGTCGGATGCTTGGATGTTAATCGCTTGATCCTTTAACCCTACAGCCGATGCCGCCTCGCTCTTGGAAGCTTTTGTGCGCGAGATTGGCAGGACTAAAGATGACTTTTTTGACGACTTGCCAGTCTTGAACCATTAACCGTTCAAAGGTTTCTTCTTCAATCTTGGGGCCGCCATTTGTGATGTAATAAGGGTCGCCATCTTTACCTTCGACAAACTCTCCGTTACAGAAGTTGTAGATTAAATCGTTGGCCAAGGGCTGGCGGATGACTTCTATGCCTGCTGATTCTAGGTCTGCTGTGGCTGTTTCCTCTAATTCATATTGCAGCTTTCGCTTTGCTGCCATGGTTATGGTTGTTGTGCAGGGAACCATTGTCGCCATTTCCATCGCGTCATTGAGGGCTTTGTGGCTATCGTTGAGGACAACGACCCCGTTACCCAGGAATAATAGCCCCATGTCTAGATGAAATTGTCCCGGCTGTTCGACACAAACAACCTGTTCAGGGGTACTCAGTCCAAAATCTTCGCAGATGAGATGTCTGACCTCATGCTCCTGCAATTGATAAATATGGGCGGTGGTGGCGATCGCGTCTTTTCCCACCAGAATCACAGGCTGACCTGTTTTATCTTCCCCCGTGATCAGGTTGCCCCCTTCGATATAGGCACGAATATGACCAACGACTTGCCCCTGGTCTTGGGCGATTTGCGCTCGGATTGCTCCAGTGTCACTGGAATTGACCCGGATTCCCAGGGGAATCCACAGATGGTCTTGTTGCAGGACCTCGTCTAGGAGGTCTGGGGCTACCTTGTCTTGCCAGCGCTGCTGTCGCCCTTCAGTCATCGCCCATTCCAGCAGGTCGTCATGAAACTGGGTCAATATGGCCATACCGCCATTGGTGAGGTATTCCACGCTATCTTCAGCCCATTTTGATACTGGCTGTTGACTGACAGTGATGCGATAGTCTAGGGCGGTATATTGGTGTTGCTGGAGGACGGTTTCAACGTCGGTACAACTCGATACTGGGGTCAGAATTTCCAAGCGAAGGCCCAAATCCCTGGCAGTCTGGGCCAAAAAACAGAGGTGCCCCATCTCGGTCTCAGTCATGTCTCCCGTACGGTTGCGGGTGTAATTCATGTGTAATACGCGAGTTCTGCCTGCGGGGGTCTTCGGTTGGGGCAGCGAGGGGGTAATGTTGCTTTGGGAGACCGATCGCCCGATCGCGACAGGGGGGACCATTCCTCTAATCTGTTGCCGAATCGCCGTCAGATCAGTCTGATCAACCCCAGGCTGACTGACGAGGGTTTTGAGTTGTTGGTGTTGCTGATGTAATTGATGTAACCGTTCTGTGTCCTTGGATTCTGTAATCATCCCCTGCTACCTTGCTTCAGTTCTGGCTCGAAAACGGGCCGTGTTGGTTTCTAAAATGCCCATCAAAACTGTAAGATCTTGATCCATTCTCCGACTAATCACTCTATGATTCTTATGGTTGGTTTGGCTTGAGGCTGAAGTGTTCGCTCAGGCCATTGACCTCGATATCCTTTTAGTTTGTATCATGACGGTCATGAGTAATCGTTTTGCCAATATCTTTCATCTGACAGAAGAACAGGCCATCAGTCTGTTGCAGACTCCACGGGAGGAGCTACTCGACGATGCTGCCGATCGCTATGTTGCCGCCGCCCAACTCTCCAATTATCCATCCGAGCGCACGATTGCAGCCTTGATTGATGCGGTCAAGCGCGATGATGATGACCATTTGGATAACCGGATTGTCCGACGTAAAGCGATGGAAAGCTTAGGTCGTCTCAAAGCGGTGGAAGCACTACCTGTGGTTCAAACCTGCTTAAGCGACGAGGATTGCTATCTGGTCGAGAATGCGGTTTGGGCCACGGGGGAAATTGGGGCGGCTGATCCGAGTGTGGTGAGTGAAGGTCTGCTGGCTGATATTGCAGCCGTGTTGGATCGTCCCCAACAAACCTATCGGGTGGCCATACACACTCTGGCTAAATTTGACTATTCCCCAGCCCTGGAGCGGATACAACGGTTCACCCAGTCTGATGATGAGATGATCAAAAGCGCGGCCATCACGACCGTCTGCCGCTTCACCAATAATTATGATCAGATGGGTGAAGTCACCGCATTACTCCAACACACAAGTTTGAATGCGCGACGGGCGTGTATTCAAGATCTGGTGGATGCCCAGTATTATGAGGCAATTCCTCAGATTGCCTGTGCTCCGGTGTCGGTGGCCTTTCGGCTGCGGGGCATTCGACTGTTGGCTGATGCTGGACTGGCTACGGGGCAAATTACGTTTGAGGCGATCGCTCCCGCCCTTGACCAAGTGATTCGAGACCATCCCCAGGATATTCAGATGGTTCATCGGTATGCTGAACCGCCAACTCTTGATCAGCTAATCAATGATCTCTATGATACCGATTTGGGTCGATGCTATTTAGCCACGCAAATGATTTTGACCCAAGATGCTCAAGCAGCGGCTGAGGCGGTGATGGCCACCTTATCGGCAAAAGCGCACCAAGATTATGGGGGCCACTATCATGTGATGAAGCTCCTAGGGTGGCTCAAGTACGCGGCAGGATATGACACCCTGGTTCAGGATGCTCTCCAGAACACGTTACCCCAGTTTCTTAAGTCACGGATGGCAGGGGCGATCGCGTTGGGCGAACTGGGCGATGAGCGGTGCATTCCCCACTTGAAAGACTGTTTGACCGATTCCTATTGGGCCTTGCGCTATGCTTCATTGATGGCGTTGGCTAAGCTGGAGCAGTGGGATGCTGTGGCGATCGCTGCTGCCGATGCCGATGTCGTAGTTGCGGCCAAGGCCAAGCAACTGAGATCGCACAAACCCGATACAACACAAATCTGAGACAACACAAATCTGAGGCAACGCCATTTCTTGTAAAAAAATTACCAACTGCGGTGCGTTACGCTGGCGCTTTTCTGGTATGCCCTTTGGGCTATACAGCACCCTACAGCGGTATATTTTTTCTTGGAAATCACCCAACGCAAATCTGAGACTGCACAATCCTGAGGCTCCACCAAAACATTGAGTGAATCGTCCAAAGCTCTCAACCTAGACACCATCGTTTCAACACAGGTCACTGAATCCATTATGAGTAACCCACCCATCACCGGGCTATCGTCTGTTCCCCCTCGCCTTTCCCAAGACTCTGTGGATACTTTGCTCCGCGAGGTGGGAAGGCAGGTGGCCAGCCAGACGTTTGATTCGAGTCAAGATTCGGTCTTTGATGACTTGATTGAATGTCTGGGAGATGTCAGAGGGATGACCCGGCTACGGGCCGCTACGTTGCTGGGGGAAGAAATTGGCACCCCTGCAACCCCGTTTCTGACTGTGGCGTTGCGAGACCATCCGAATGTGGTGGTGCGTCGTGCAGCGGCTAAGACATTGGCCTTGATTGAAAATCCAGAGGCGGTGCCTGCCTTGCTTGAAGCGCTTTTTCAGGACGACGACACCGTCGTTAAAGGATCGGTGGTCGGTGCGTTGGCCCGAACGGGCGAAGTGGCGGCTCCTGAACTGCTGAGTATTTTGCGATCGCCAGATAATTCTGAAAGTCTGAAAGGCCACGCGGCTTGGGCCTTGGCATTTATGGGGGATGCCGCCGAAAATCATTTATACGAGGCTCTATCGTCAGATTCCCCGGATGTCCGAGCCGCTGTGATTGGGGCACTGGCCAAACTTTTGCAGGAAACCCCAACGAGTCGGGGATTTGTCGCCTTAGTGCAGGCGTTGGACGATACCGACGAAGAAATCCAATGTGAAGCGATGACAGCTCTGGGAAATTTGGGCCACCAACCCGCTACGCCCCGTCTGATTACCTTGTTGGAGAGTGAGCGCAGCCAAATTCGGAAGTCTGCGGCCCTAGCGTTGATGAAAATGGGGCTGCCTGAGGCGATCGCCCCCTTAAAAAC
>JBFRWC010000486.1:0-10106 GCA_051439365.1 Leptolyngbyaceae cyanobacterium | reverse complement strand
CTTCTAGACTATGGAAGCTGATGATGACCAGGCGACCATACGGATTGAGCCACTGGGGAGCGAGTTCAAGCAACTGAGTCAGAACCTCCAGTTCGCGATTCACCGCGATCCGTAGCGCCTGAAAGGTACGGGTTGCCGGATGGATTTTCCCATAACGATAGGACCGGGGAACACTATGCCAAATTGCCTCTGATAATTGAGTGGTGGTAGACAGTGGTCGTTTTTCTACAATCCGCCGCGCAATCCGTCGTGATAAGCGCTCCTCGCCGTACTGATAAATGACATCGGCAAGCTGTTTTTCATCCCAATGATTGACAATATCAGCTGCCGTCAATTCATCCTCTGGATTCATCCGCATATCCAGGGAGGCTTCGTGACGAAAGCTAAAACCCCGTTCTGCCACGTCTAATTGGGCAGAACTCACGCCCAAATCCGCTAAAATGCCGTCAAAACGTCGTTCCCCTGGATCGTAATCAGAAAAATTACCCCGCCAAAACTGAATACGATCGCCATACTCGTGCAGTCGTGATTGGGCCGCAGCGATCGCCCTAGCATCCTGATCGATGCCCACTACCCGGCTCTCAGTCGCCCGGTCCAGGATTGCCTGACTATGCCCCCCGCCCCCCACCGTCGCATCTAAGTAAATTCCCTGAGGTTGGAGATTGAGCTGGGCGATCGCCTCCTCTACCAACACCGAAACGTGCTTAAATTCCATCCTCACCCCCAATTGCCATCTTTGGCTCACCCTCAAAGGCTTCTGGATTCATTGCTCTCAATCCTTTTCCCAGAGAGAACTTTACTGAATCTTGTCTTGTCTGCATCCGAAATCGGGCACTCTCTGTCCGTAGGACATTGTAACGTTTAATCCATTAACTGCTGCGATAGTATGACATCCCAATCGCCTAATGCATCCCAATCGTCTCCTGATGGTACAGACTCATCGGCTCTAGACCCACAATCACTGCACAAGTTACCGCAACCCCCTGATCGGGAATTTGATCATCCGCCAGATTCCCCCAGCCTGGACCCGATCGATGCCGATAACCTGAGCCCGACCGAGACCGATCTCGCCGCGTGGGGATTGAGTGACGCAGCTATTGACCGCTACCCACGACGGAACCAAAGCGATCGCCCTCCTGCCGATACGCCGCCCCCTCACCGAAGACCCAAGCAAAATCGGTTTGCATACTCTCAAGACGACATCCAAGCCTTACGCACCGCCCTCCAAGACAACAATCTGTTCCGACTGGCATTCTACTTTTTGGATTACATTCTCCGGGCACAAACGGCCTTATTTGAGCAAATCCATCGCCAGCAGCAACTCCCCCAAATCATTGCCTCAATGGTAATCTTGACCACTCTGCTCTCCTCCATTTACGGCCTGACGATGGGAATGAATCACAGCGTCTTACAAAGTATCGTGGCTGCCTTTAAACTACCGCTGCTGTTCATGCTGACTGCGATCATTTGTATTCCATCTCTGTACACCTTCAATGTTTTGCTGGGGCAACGCTTTAAGTTTTTGCAAACCGTCACCTTAATGGTCATGACCTTAGGGACCACCTGCATTTTGCTGGCTAGCCTTGCCCCCATTGCCTTTTTCTTTTCGCTCACCACCCAGCATTATCCATTTTTGCTGCTGCTCCACGTCGCCATTTTTGGATTATGCGGCATTTACGGAGTGCAGTATCTCTATCGCGGCTGTATTTACTTAGCATTTCGGATGGAACAACCCCTCAATAACCTGCTACTGCGAGTGTGGATTGTGATTTATGGCTTGGTGGGAATGCAGCTTGGTTGGCGCTTACGCCCATTTGTGGGCAGTAGTGGCAGTCCACTTCAAATTTTTCGCCCTGATCAAGGGGGAAATTTTTATATTGCAGTTTGGGATTCAATCCTGGCGTTGTTTGGTGGCAACTAATTGGCGGTAACGAATGGTTGGCAACGAATGGGTCGCCATTGAATTCTCAGTGCGTAGGCATTAAAACGGAGGATCACGGATGGAATCTGCAAGCGATCGCCCTGCCTGTCAATCCCGAAAAATACGGATTCTCTCAGTATTTTTAAGACGAAACCAAGCGTACTTAACCCAAAACTCATCAAGAATGCGGAACTTTCTAATCTTTAGGAGCGATCGCGTTCATCCGTGTCCCAATCAGGGCACTCTTAATATATCAACCAATTTAGTTCACTGAATTTGGTTGTGATGTTAAGCACACTCAGCAAGAAAAGGGGTTGCAATGATAAGCCCTGACAACAGGTATTCAAATCCTAACAGTACTACCTCCAATTCTGAATTGGAACAACGGCGATTACTGGCACTTAGTCGTTTGGGAATCCCAGCGTCCACCAGTGTTCCAGTCTTCGATGAAGCTACACAAACAGCGGCCCATTTCTTGGGCACATCCATTTGTATCCTGAGCTTCATGGAACAGGATCGCCAGCACTTTAAGGCAGCCGTGGGTCTATCTCGCATTGGCCTGATGAATGATTTGGCCGTCTCTCGGCAATTACCTAGAGAAGCATCATTCTGTGACACGGTTGTGAGCACTCAGCGGAGTCTCATCATCGAAGATACAAATGCCCACCCAGACCACAAAGATAGCCTGCTCGTCCAACGGTATGGAATTCAAGCCTATCTTGGGGTGCCGTTGTTCAACTCTGAAGGATACTGTTTAGGTACCCTGGCTGTCATGGAACTGGCCCCCCGCCAATTTACCGAGAAAGATACGGGCTTCTTAGAACTCATTGCCCGTTGGAGCATGAGTGAAGTTGAGCGGAGTCAGCTCCTAAATGCCCAGATGAATCCTTCCACAACCAGCAATCTTGACCCGTCCGTCGCCACCACTCTCTTGGCAGGCACGGCCACTCCCCAACCGGGAAGTCCATTCCCCAACACGATGGGAAGTGCGGCTAGTAGCATTGCTGTTCATGCCAACACCGTCAAAGGCAACTTGATTGCCCAAATGGTGCAAGATCTGCGCACTCCGCTCACATCCATTTTGGGCATGGCGAGCGTTCTTACTCGTGAAATCTACGGACCCTTAACCCGTAAGCAAAAGGAATATATTGATATCATTCACGGCAGCAGCCAATCGATGCTGTCCTTGGTGGATGAAACTATTGAACTGGGAGGGCTGAGCGCCTTTGATCAAAGCCTAGACCTCACAGATGTTGATCTGGAAATGTTTTGTCAGCAATGCTTGACCAAGCTACGAGCCATCTGTGAGCAGCGTGAACAAGATATCAGTCTGACGATTGAGCCAGGGCAACGGGCTTGGGTGTTAGATAAAGTTAAGGTGAAGCAGATTCTCTATCACTTGGTTTTCCGGGTGATTCACATTTCTAACCCTGGAAGTCTCATTCGTATCCATATTTCCCGCAAGTCTAACAGACTTAACGTTGCTATTTGGGCTTCCCATCCTTTCCTGGAAGAAGGACTCCCCCATACAGAGTTGTACTATGCCCCCAACCTGTCAGGGCGATCGCTCCATAACTCGGCGAGTCCTTGGTCTACGGCCACTGAGGGATCTGGGCAACAGGCGATCGCACTGCAAGAACAACCCACTCCAGCCGCCACCGTTACCTCGACTGAGTCATTAGATCGAGAGCAACAAGCCCTACAAACACGCCAGCAACTCAGCATTCTTCTGTGCCAAATTTTGGTCCAGATTCATAATGGCACCCTGTCCATTCAAGGTTCCGTCGAGTCAGGATACCGCTATGTCCTTGCACTACCGCACGTTGAAGCATAGGCCGGGTAGCGCGATCGCGGTCACAACCTCCCATGGCCTCCTATGCACTTACCTGAATCACAAAACGGAGCACTAGGTGTGGTAGAAAACTCTAGGTATTTTCTAGTACTAGGCCCAGTTGCTCTGTGACCTCCTCGATCGCTGCCATTGCGTCAATGGTGCTGAGCAGTTGCTTATTTCGGTAATAGGGCAGCAGAGGAGCGGTCAGCGCATGGTACTCATCTAGCCGAGTTTTTACCTTGTCTGCTTTATCATCAGCCCTCCGCTTGAACTCGGAAGACCCGCAGATATCACAAACGCCTGCGCTCTGAAGCGGTTTGAACATGTCGTGATAGCCCTCGCCGCATTTGGCACAGGTAAAACGCCCTGAGATCCGCTCAACTAATACGTTGTCGTCCACCGCAAACTCAACCACCCGGTCTAGCGCAGTTCCCTTGTCTTGTAACATTTGGTCCAGCGCTTCGGCTTGGGCTGTGGTGCGGGGAAAACCATCCAGGATGAACCCATTTTCACAATCGGGTTCGGCAATCCGCTGCTCAATCATCCCAACGATCAAATGGTCAGGGACTAATTTCCCCGCTTCCATGATTTCCTTGGCTTGTTGACCTAGGGGGGAACCTGAGGCGACTGCTGCTCGCAACATGTCTCCGGTCGAAATCTGCACCAGCCCTCGCGTTCGCTCCAACTTTACTGCTTGGGTTCCCTTACCACTGCCGGGTGGACCAATGAAAATTAGCTTCATTTCCGTTTCCTAGAGTCATATACAAGTTGACGTTCTTCGCACCATTCCTTTTTATACAATAGAACAGACCTCCGTTGATAGCCCTCCCCTTGATATCTTGGAGGTTGACGGGCAATCCACCAGATCGGGTGAAAATCCCCTAGATAGGGTAGCGGTCGGTGGCGATCGCAAGTGATAATAGTGAAACTACTGAGAACCGACAAAACGGGACTGCTTGCACAGGGGGACTTGTGTCCTTAGCCCCAGCCAATACAGTCCCAGCCAAATAGCCCTAGAATTAAAGGGTTCTAGCAAAGCAGTCTCAGCCAAGTCGTGTACAACGGATTGAATTCAAGTGAAGTTATCCAAGGTCGTTATCACATTGGAAGCGGGATGGTTATTGTCTTCGGTTTAGTTGCAATACTGGGAATCTTGGGATGGGGGCTATATCGATCGCTTCCTCAAGGGCGTTTAGGCGTACTCGCCTGGTTACAGGCATTAGCCGTGGCCCTACCGCTCCTGATTGTGCTGGGTGCATTGCTTTTGGGCATTGTGATGAATGTGATCACGGTTCTCATGCTGCTATTTGTCGGTACTGGGATCTACATATGGCTAGGGCGTACCATTCGGACAACAGCGGCCCCATTGTCCCACTCTGACCCAAACCAGGAGCAGGGGATGTACCCGTCAGGAGAAGCAGAGCAGAGCTCAGATGCATCCCTAACAGAGCGATCGCCTGAAGCATTAAACGCAACTGACTCAACCGATTCTTCACCCGATCCGGCCACGACTGTGGCTCAGTCATCCTCAGAGACCAGTCCACTCAATCTGAACGCTGAGGACAGCACCAGTGATCGGCAAATGACAACCCACCGCATCCCTGATCGTGATTTGCAACAGATTCAAACCATCTTTAGCGTCGATACCTTTTTTTCGACAGGGAACTCTTTGTACTACAATGGAGCCATATTTAAGGGCAACTTGCGGGGTGACGCGGAATCGGTGTACCAAACCCTGGCTCAGCGCTTGTTGGCTACGGTAGGGGCGCGTTATCGCTTATTTTTGACCGCTGACCCGCAAGCTAAGCCGATTGTTTTGGTTTTTCCAACCACCAATGATCCCGTTCCGTCCACCAGATTGCAATGGTTGCTAGCATTATTACTGCTTGGGATCACGACGCTGACCTGTATGGTAGCCGCCGCTATTTTCCAAGGATTTGATCTGTTTCAATCTTGGGAACGCTGGCCTGACACGCTGTTTTTGGTAGGTGGGTTGGCCATGATTCTGGGTGGCCACGAACTGGGCCATTGGGCCATGGCTCAGCGCTATCGTCTTCGCCTCAGTCCGCCATTTTTCATCCCGGCTTGGCAAATTGGCACATTCGGAGTTTTGACCCGCTTTGAGTCAGTCATTCCCCATCGGACGGCACTGTTTGACGTGGCTTTTGCTGGACCTGCGATGGGGGGAGCTATATCTCTCTTTTTGTTTGTGCTAGGGTTGTTTATATCTCATCAGGGTAGTGTGTTCCAGCTATCACCTTCCTTCTTTCAGAGTTCAATTTTGGTGGGGGTGTTAGCGCGAATGGTTCTAGGGGATAGTTTGCTCCAGAATATTGTCGATATTGATCCATTGGTGATTGTCGGCTGGCTGGGATTGTTGGTGACAGCGATTAATCTAATGCCTATTGGTCAGCTAGATGGTGGTCGGATTGTGCAAGCGATTTATGGTCGCAAAGTGATTCGTCGTGCTTCAATTGTCACCTTGATTGTGTTGGCGATCGCCACTCTCTTTAGCTCCCTAGCCCTCTATTGGATGATAGTCATCTTGTTTCTGCAACGGCAGTTAGAGCAGCCACAACAGAATGAGTTGACCGAACCTAATGATGCCAGAGCAGCACTGGGGTTATTAGCATTGTTTGTAATGGCTGCAATGTTGTTACCTTTATCTCCTGTACTGGCAAGTCGCCTTGGGATTGGAGGATGAGATGGAGTTGGCGATACCTGTTCGGCTGGTTCTTGATATCGGCACACTATCGGCTACCACAACTCGTGAATGGTTAGGATTTTCCAGGGCTGGGGAGTGCTATCTGCCTCACGTTGTTTATGAAGAGATGCGATTTTTGTTCGATCGATCGCCCGACCCAGACTTGGAGCGGGTGGCGCGTGAGTTTAACCGCTTTTACTCCAGCAGTGGCTGGCATATTTCAGATGCGACGGGCCATCATCCTGAGTTGAAAGCATCCACCCAACAAGGATTAACCAAACGGGCACGAGTGGCTTTGGCGGTGGCCCGCTGTGCCTATGGCGAAGCTCAATACAATCCGCGACATCTGGTGGTCTTGGTGACGAGCGATCGCTCTATCCTCCAGCGCATTTATGACTTACAAGTCCCCAATTTGACTGGGGTTGCCAGTGCAGGGTTACTGCAATGGAGCCGTAACGGAGAACGGCCCATTGCCGTGACGCAAAAACTTCAGCAGATCAGAGATTTAGGGGATTCTTTCAGCGGTTTTTCCGTTCAGCCTCACGATGTCACCACACCAACGCGGACTCGAAGAACTGGCATGTCGTCTCAGCAATCGACCGGTCGGTATCGATCCGCTACCCGTGTTCAATCGAATCCTACCCGTATTCAAACTCGTACAGGCATCTCCTCGCCAAAGCGACGGTCCAAGACGACCAAAGTAACGAAGCACGTTAACCCGGTTCCAGCATGGTTGCCCCAATTGATCTCGATGTTATCGGCTTTTGCTGCATTGGCAGTGGCAGGCGGCATCATTTGGTTGATGTTTTTTACCTCCTACCTCGATCGTTTTTTGCCGAAAGACGATACAGCGCCTGCCCTTAGTTCTCACCAAACGAGCCTGACCGCTGGGCACAGTTTACTTGGGCGGTCTTGACATCCTCATTTTTGGTGAAGCGATTCGCTGTTGATGCCTTTATAATAAAGTCTCGGATTGAGTGTTCAGGATCAGTCATGTCTACAGAACTTCAAACGGACCTGCAACAGGCCGTTGATCAGCGTCGGAATTTTGCCATTATCTCTCACCCAGATGCAGGTAAAACTACCCTGACCGAAAAGCTATTGCTCTATGGAGGGGCCATCCATGAAGCAGGAGCAGTGAAGGCTCGGCGGGCGCAGCGTCACGCAACCTCGGATTGGATGGAAATGGAACAGCAGCGGGGCATTTCTATCACGTCCACGGTACTCCAGTTCGACTATGATGACTATCGGATTAATCTGCTGGATACGCCTGGACACCAAGATTTTAGTGAGGATACTTATCGAACCCTAGCGGCAGCAGACAATGCGGTGATGTTGGAGGATGCAGCGAAGGGACTGGAACCCCAAACCCGTAAGCTCTTTGAGGTCTGCCGAATGCGGGGTCTACCCATTTTCACGTTTTTTAACAAGATGGACCGACCGGGGCGTGATCCGTTGGAGTTGCTGGATGAAATTGAACAAGAGTTGGGCCTGAAAACCTATGCTGTGAACTGGCCGATTGGCATGGGCGATCGCTTCAAAGGCGTTTTTGATCGTCGTCATCAGCGGATTCATCTGTTTGAACGCACCTCCCACGGCACCAAAGCCGCAGGGGGCACCACCATTGATTTGGGTGATCCACGCATTGAGGAGTTGTTGGATCAAGACCTCTATTACCAAATGAAAGAGGACTTGGAACTCCTAGACGAGGTGGCTGATGAATTTGATCTCGACCTAGTGCATCAGGGCAAAATGACCCCAGTATTTTTTGGCAGTGCCATGACCAACTTTGGAGTGGAACCGTTTTTACAGTCATTCCTAGACTATGCCCTGGCTCCTACTGTCCACAACAGCACCCAAGGGGAAATCGAACCGACCCATCCTGACTTCACCGGATTTGTGTTCAAGCTTCAGGCGAATATGGACCCGAAACATCGCGATCGCGTTGCCTTTGTGCGAGTGTGTTCGGGAAAATTTGAGAAAGACATGACTGTTAGCCACGCCCGGTCTGGCAAAAACGTTCGCTTATCCCATCCTCAAAAGCTCTTTGCCCAAGGACGAGAATCTCTGACCGAAGCGTATCCCGGCGACGTGATTGGCTTGAACAATCCAGGGGTGTTTGCGATTGGAGATACCATTTACCAGGGGAAGAAGCTAGAGTTTGACGGCATTCCGTGTTTTTCGCCAGAACTTTTTGCCTACCTACGCAATCCCAACCCCTCAAAGTTCAAACAGTTCCGCAAGGGAGTGAATGAACTTCGGGAAGAGGGCGCGGTCCAAATTATGTACTCTGTGGATGAAGCTAAACGCGATCCGATTTTGGCAGCAGTGGGGCAACTTCAATTTGAAGTCGTTCAATTCCGCCTACAAAACGAATATGGCGTAGAAACGCGGCTCGATCCCTTGGGCTTTAGTGTGGCCCGCTGGGTTGTCGGTGGCTGGGATGCGCTGGAAAAGGCCGGACGTCTATTCAACACCGCGACTGTGAAGGATGCTTGGGGACGACCCGTGCTGTTGTTCAAAAATGAATGGAACTGCCACCAAGCCCAAGCTGATCATCCGGAACTACAGCTTAATTCCGTGGCTCCAGTAGTATCGGGCCAGGAACCCCAGTCGTTGTAAAACTATAGCGGTTTGCACTCGTAGGATGGGTTAGCCGATAGCGGACCCATTTCAATTGCTGTTATGGTGCTAGACAATGCCCTCAGGTCGAGTCAGTTACAAAACTTGTTGGAGATAAGGGACTAATTGATCCGCCGTTTGATAGCCTTCAATCCGTTCTACCGGGCTACCATCTTTGAACAGGACCAATGTCGGTAAGGCGTAAATTTGATAGGTGGAGGCCAGTTGAGGATATTTCTCAGTGTCGATTTTGACCACCTGGATCTGATCTGTCAATTGGGCTTTGACTTGCTCTAAGACAGGGGCCATCATCTGACAGGGGCCGCACCACTGGGCATAAAAATCCACCAGTACGGGGACCTCAGATTGGGCTAACAGGTCTTGGAAGTTGCTGAATTTTTTCTTGGTTGTCGCCATAGGGGTGGTTCCTTGGGTAAGAAGAGGGATTAGCCTTCTATCGTAGCTGAGGGAGGGGCGATCGCCCCAAAAGCACCAACTGTTTTAATCTCAGTGGGGTTCGATGCATCACGGGGTTCGATGCATCACGAGAACTGCTGCACCCCTGAGTAGCTTTTTAGCTAGTAGCGATAGAGAGCACCCGTCTCATGAATATCAATTGCACTAAAGCCAGCGGCATTGTATTGCTGAGGCACTAAACTAATCGTGACCGTTGCGCTATTGTCGGGTTCAGGCTCGTCCCCCACAGCACCAAAGGCGTAATCCAGAATAGCTCTTGGGTCTTTGGGATGAATCAAAAGGGTCGAAGGCACAGGAACATTGCTGAGCGTTATACGGGTTCCCGGTTCCAGAATTTGGGGACGCATTTCCGTCGTGGAAAACGTATATTCAAGGGCAACGGGTGAATCGTTGATGATGAGTATCGAGGCAGGACGGTTGGGATCAATCCGATCCACTGGAACCCATGCTCCCGCTGTTCCAGTGGTCTGTTGCTTGGTGACAGTTGGAGGAGAGGAGGGTTGATCCAGGTTCGCCTGAACGTTTGTCAATGGCACAGTGGATGATAC
>JBFRWC010000485.1:0-10731 GCA_051439365.1 Leptolyngbyaceae cyanobacterium | reverse complement strand
CCCGGAGGATAGGGGCAAATCAGTTCGCCGCTAATGTGACCAATGGATTGGGCGATCGCCACTCGCTTAATTGGAGCAAAGAAAGCGTCACGGGGGGAAATCATAGGGACGTGGAAGAGTTTTGAGTTTTGAGTTTTGAGTTTTGAGTTTTGAGTTTTGAGGTCTGAGTTCTGAGTTTTGAGTTTTGAGGTCTGAGTTTTGAGGTCTGAGTTTTGAGTTTTGAGGTCTGAGTTTTGAGTTTTGAGGTCTGAGTTTTGAGTTTTGAGGTCTGAGGTTTGAGGTTTGAGTTTTGAGGTCTGAGTTTTGAGGTCTGAGTTTTGAGTTTTGAGGTCTGAGTTTTGAGTTTTGAGTTTTGAGGTCTGAGTTTTGAGGTCTGAGGTTTGAGTTTTGAGTTTTGAGGTCTGAGTTTTGAGGTCTGAGTTCTGAGTTTTGAGTTCTGAGTTCGGGATGATAGTTTTTTCTGCCTTCTGCCTTCTGCCTTCTGCCTTTTCTGCCTTCTGCCTTCTGCCTTCTTGCCCTGCTAATTGCTGAAACCCTTGAACAAGGCGATCGATATCATCGCGGGTATTGCCGAGGCTGATAATGAATGTGAGATGCTTCTGGGTAGGCAACTCGGCGGTGACACCAAGTTGGGTGTGGAGACTGTCGTCGGCATCAAAACCTGTTAGTCCCAGATCGGAGACTGCTACGGTGAGGCGGGTGCGATCGCCATCCGCGATTCCAGGTCGATGCCAGTGTGCGGTGGCATCAAAAACCCGTATCCCTGGAATCTGACTTAACTGTGTACGGGCATCATCGGCTAAGTCCAGGGTCTGCTGCATCAGGCGATCGCCCTCGGTGGCCATTTGTTGGCGAGCCGCGTCGAGAGAGGCGAGTAACAGATAATTGGGGCTGGATGATTGCACCAGTTGGAGGGCAGCACTAATCCGTTGGGGCTGGACCCGGTAGAGGCCATCGGGTTGTCCCCCGCAACCCAGGTGCAGCATGGACGCTTGGGTGATCGCGGATAACACCTTATGGGTGGACTGCACCACCAGATCGGCTCCCGCTGACAGTGCTGACTGGGGCAAATCGGGATGAAAGCCAAAGTGGGGACCGTGAGCTTCATCTACAATCAGGGGAATGTGGTGCTGATGAGCAAGCTGGGCGATCGCAACCACATCCGCACAAGTCCCGTAATAGGTGGGAGAGACGATCAGAATTGCTTTGATGTCGCGGTAAGTATCGAGAGCTTGGGCGATCGCACCCACTGCCACTCCATGGGCCATATCCCAGTCGGGATCATAATCAGGTTCCACAAAAATGGGCATGGCTCCCGATAGAATCAGACCAGAGATAGCGGAACGATGAACATTACGGGGGAGGAGGAGGCGATCGCCCGGTCCACAGGTCGCCAAGATCGCTGCCTCAATGCCACAGGTCGAGCCGTTCGCTAAAAACCAGGTCTGGCTGGCTCCAAATGCTGCCGCCGCTAATCCTTGGGCTGATTGAATCACCCCTTCTGGAGCAAACAGGTTGTCCAACTCCGGCAATTCGGGGAGGTCGGCTTTTAAGGGGTGGCGATCGCCCAACAATTGCTCCATATAGACCGATAAACCTTGCCCCCGTTTGTGCCCCGGTGCGTAAAATGCCGCATGATCCCGGTGAGCCGACTGGGTTAACTGCTTAACTAACGGCACCTCTTGCTGGGTCAAGCCTTCCGGTAGAGTCACCATTCCGTGCGACCTCAATTAGCGTCTCGCTCGGCTTGGCCGAAATGTGGGCAAGAAGACCTGGGGTGCGTCGTAATCCGCTTCCACACAAGCATCCATAATCAACATGGCATCGATGGCAACTGTCTCAACGACGACGATCTCGGTTTCTGGTGCCTCGGTTTCTGATGGCTCAATTACGACGGTCTCAGTGACGATCACTTCGGTTCCGTTCGCCTCAGTGACAATCGCCTCGGTAATGTCCTCTGAGGTTACCCCTTGAACACAATTTTTGAATACCGTTGGCAGAAGGCTGCGACTACAATAGCCCAGAATTTCAGATGACAACGCTCCAACAAAGGTCTCATCCAAAGCGACCACACAGGTGGCCATTGCTTCAGGTCGTCGCACCCGAACACAGCCAGCCAAAGCATTGGTTGCTGGGATCAATGTATTCTCGCTAATATCGGCAATGCAACTAGACAGCGCTTCAGGCTTAGCCGCTGCGCCACAGGCATCAATGGCCACCGGAACGCCAATGCCTAACGCCAGTAAGGTTGCAGTACAGGCTTCAAATTGATCGTCCGTTGGCTCAGGACGACTCCGAAATGGGAACCCGCTAGCAGCCTGGTTGCTGAAGACCCAGCTACTTAGAACTGCAACATGAGTGATAGCGGCGATCGCGCCCAATGCTGTGAAACGCTTGGTTAAGCCGTTGGTGATCGACCACAAACCAGCCAATGATGGGTCTTCGCTGGCGTGAATCCTTGATAAATCGGATGCGTGCTGAGAGTGTTTCATAAGTCTGGGTGCAGTAAGTTTCGGTGCAGTAAGCTTGGGTGCATTACCTGGGGTAAACCTCTGCATACTGTATAACAAATCGGCCTGATTCAGTCAGGATTGCCTGAGGATGGCAAAGGGTTGCTCCCTAGAAATGAGTTCTTAACCACCTCCAATGGGAGCGATCGCCCCCATCTTGCCCCGATCGTTGCTCCGATCATTGCCCCGATCATTGCTCCCACTATCACCCACGCCACAACTTATGATTCAGCTACGGAGCAATCTGAATGAAACTGGCAGTAAGACGGCTTAATCTCATTCTGGGTCACGGCTTCAACCTCGATCTCTGGTGAACAGTCATCTTGAAATTGGCAATATGAAGTTGCCACATTCGTCACTCCACTGGCCTGCCCTGAACCCAGGTTAGGGTCGGGATTAAAATTCTGAACCGTAGCTGTGGCCAATGGCAATGCGACGGACATCGCCAAATATCCTAAGTTCCTGACAACGGAATGAATACACATAATAGATTTCCCCTAAATTTAAGCAATAAGTAATATGAGGGACTAGCCCTATATACGGACCTAAGTGAACTCGACGGTTGACTTCCTCAAGAGCCATCCCAAGAAGTACCATTAAATCTAAAGATTCTTAGGAATTTCCCAAAGTAGGAATTCTCCAAAGCAATGATTCAGGGAACACACGAGACTTTCTAGCCACTCAGCAAGCTGATTGCTTGACAAAACTGCCTACAACCTGGTCCCTGCCTTGGGTCAGGAGACCTGACCCCTACATTGTCCCAATCCCTTGTAGGGGAGCGGTTTCCGCGCCCAAGCTTGTAGGGGAGCGGTTTCCGCGCCCAAGCTTGTAGGGGAGCGGTTTCCGCGCCCAAGCTTGTAGGGGAGCGGTTTCCGCGCCCAAGCCCTAGTTTTTGTCAGTCAACCAGCTCAGCAAGGAACCATCGGATTCATGATGTTTACATCGATTTATCCCTTGTCCTCCACCATCAAGCAGTGACGACTACAAGCCTGAAGTGTTCCGACTACAACTCGTGGGGGGCAACCATCATCTACCCAACTCAGCCATACACCAACATTATTTTTCATGACCATATTTCTTTACATGAGTAAAAGTACTGGTCTTTGCTAACTTTCACAACATTATCTTGAAATTTGGTCCAATGTGGCAGCACATTACCAGAAAATAGCATAAACTTCGTGTCTGCCAGCAGCTCAGTCAACGCTCTCTGACCCCACTGTGCTTCCTTTCTGGACTCTACGTCAAGTGGTTAGATTTAGAGTGAAGGTTACAGTCATGTTTTTTAAAAAGTAAGCTAAATTTAGGGTGGTGTTTGGTGAGTCCGCATCAAGGGATTGTCTTCTGGGAAAAGCACTGAGCGATCGCGGCTACTGTGTCAAACTGGCACAACGGCTCAACAAAGGGAACGGGCTATTGCGCTACTGTTGAAATTTAACGCCACTTAACGCCACTGTCTAAACTTATTGCTACAGGCCAATCTATGAGACTACTGCCATCCATTGCCACGTTGCCCCGTCAACTGCTCCTTGGTGGAGCGATCGCCACCAGTACCACGTTGTTGTCCTTTCTGTTACCTGTTACTAACCTCTCCAGTACCGCAGCGCTGCAAAATAGTCCGAAGGCAATCTTAGATGAAGCATGGCAAATTATCAATTCAGAATATGTAGATCCCAATTTTAATCAACTGGATTGGCAGGCCGTGCGGACCGAGTTGCTGAGTCAAGACTATACCTCTGTGGATCAGGCTTATACGGCTCTCCGCGAGGTTTTGGAGGACTTGGACGACCCTTACACCCGATTTATGAACCCGGACCAGTACGAAGAGTTGACCACTCAAACATCAGGAGAATTTTCGGGGGTGGGTCTGCGGATGGCCGTTCCAGACAATACGGGGATACTCACAATTGTGGAAGCGTTGGCCGGATCGCCAGCAGCGGCAGCAGGGTTAGGGGCAGGCGATCGCATTCTCGCCATTGAGGGCATTTCTACTGAAGGGATGACCGTTCAGGAAGCAGCGAATTTGATGAGTGGTGAGGTGGGAGCGCCACTGAATTTGACTATCGCGAGTGACGATAGTAGTGAAGGCGTGGAGTTTTCATTAGTCCGGGCACGATTGGAATTGCCGACAGTTCATTACTCTTCCCAACAAGAGGGACAAACGGCCATTGGCTATATTCGCCTGAGTGAGTTCAGCGCCCATGCCCCGGAGCAGATGGCCGAGGCGATCGCCGATCTCACCACAGAAGCAGCCGTGGATGCGTTTATTTTGGACTTGCGGGGCAATCCGGGAGGCTTACTCAGCGCCAGTATCGACATTTCTCGGATGTGGCTCGAAGATGGCCCGATTGTGCAAACGGTGAATCGCCGGGGGGACAGTCAGGAAGTGTTGGCCAATGGTACCGCGTTGACGGAGTTACCTTTAGCTATACTGGTGGATGGCAATTCGGCCAGTTCGAGTGAGATTGTCACGGGTGCCCTAGCAGACAATGAACGAGCCATTGTGGTCGGGCATAAAACGTTCGGGAAAGCCCTAGTGCAAGCGGTACATTCCCTTTCCGATGGGTCGGGGTTGGCGGTGACAGTAGCCCATTACTACACCCCTGACGGCACGGACATCAGTCAGCGCGGCATCACCCCTGATGTGATTGTCACCATGACCTTGGAGCAACAACAGCGGCTTGTCGCAGAACCCTCTCTTCGAGGTACCTATGGCGATCCATATTATCGCCAAGCCCTGGAAGCCCTTCAGCCTGTCATTTTGGCTAACTGGCGCAGGACTGAGTTATCCCAGACCCCTCCGCCCGTAGACGTGGAAATTACCGAGTGAGAGGGGGGATTAGAGCCTCTCCCTTCTGTGCGTACACCAGTGCCCCTCTAGAGAAGTATCACCCTCGTACCATTAATGTCTTCATAGGCTGGGTGAAAGGTCAGAGGAGCGATCGCCACCTCCACATCATCCACCACCTCCCCTGCCGTCAAGTCAGCATATCGCTCTATCGGGCCATTGCAACGCGCTGCGGTAAGCACCCAGCGGACTTTTTTTGAAACTTTCTTATGATTCATATCTCAAGCTCAGCGCTTAGTGCTACCCTAATCTATGCAAGGTTAAACTTTTCGGCAATCGGGTACTCTGTTTATTCAGTGAAATGCCTAAACTCTATGGTTAACGTCCTCATGTCTTGGGGTCACCTTTTTAGATGAAAGAAATTTAGATGAAAGAAATTGCTCCAAAGCCGAACATGCTCTCGTTGGATGAGATTATCACACCTGGGTTATGTATGGGCTGTGGTCTTTGTGCGAGCGTTGCTGGATCGGACAGTGTTGAGATGGCGATGACTCCAGAAGGACGGAAGCGTCCCATTGAGCAGACTCCCCTGAGTGATCAAACTCTCGCAACCATCAATGCGGTCTGTCCAGGTATCCAAGTCCCCAGTATGCCGCCAGAGTTACTGGCTGAAGATACAGCGATTGATTCAATTTGGGGACCAGCAACCCAAATGCACATTGGCTATGCTACTGATCCTGACATTCGGTATCGAGCTTCCTCAGGGGGCGTGTTAACGGCTCTTGCAACTTTCTTGGTAGAATCGCAGGCTGTTGACTTTATTCTACATGTGACGCAATCAGAAGTGCGACCTATTTTGTCGGTTCCCAAGCTTAGCTTTGATGCCGTTAGCATTCTAGAGGGATCGGGTTCCCGATATGGTCCTGGTGCGCCATTGGTTGATTTCATGGCTGTTCTAGAGCAAAATCGTCCGTTTGCAGTCGTAGGAAAACCCTGTGATATTACTGCTGTTCGCAATTTGCAGCAGCATGATCCTCGCGCACAGGATTTGGTTCGCTACTGCCTATCTCTGGTTTGTGGTGGGATGTCTGACTTATCAAAAATGCTTAGCGTTTGCGATCAGTTTAATGTCCAGGAGTCAGAATTGAAATCCTTTCGTTTTCGAGGTTATGGAAATCCGGGATTAACTCGTTTGGAAACTCAGGATGGTCAATCCTACGCCCTGACCTACAACGACCTCTGGGATGACGAAAGTACCTGGGGGACTCTGCCCCGCTGCAAGATTTGTCCAGATGCGATTGGTGAAGTGGCTGATTTGGTGGCCGCAGATTGTTGGCCTCATGCCAATCCTGAAGGCGAGGATGAGGGGTTCAACGCGATCGTGGTACGCACACAAAAGGGGCAAGACCTATTTGAGCAGGCGATCGCCGCTAAAGTATTGACGACTACACGGCCAATCACCTTTCGAGATCTAGATTATTTTCAGCCCCACCAAGTCCGCAAGAAAAATGCCGCCTGGGCACGATTTGTGGGAATGCGAGCGGCAGGATTGCCCACACCAAATACGGAGGGACTGCGGCTAGAGGCGCTCGCTCAGCAACAAGACTGGAAACAGTTGCTGGCAGAAGCACGAGGCACTCGGGAGCGATTAAAAACTGGGCGGTTGGGGGAACCTTCAGCAACCTATGAATAAGTAAGGAATCTGCCAATAAAGGTACTAATGTTGAGGGGTGGAGGGCTACCCTCTCAGCCCTCCAATCGGTAATCTATTTTCTAGCAAGTCCCTACCAATCTCTGTCTAAGTGCTATGCGGCCCTCAATAATTGGGTCCGCAACATCAAAATATGATTGTCACCCTTGGGAGAAGAGCTTGAACCCAGAAACTAGAGATCCGTCCATTCATATCGTCCGTCTGCCGAAAAATCCCATTATTCAACCAGGTATGCCAGGGCTAGAGGGACAGCTTGGCTCCAATATTAATGGTCCGTCGCTGATTCGTGTGCCGGATTGGATCGAAAACCCCTTGGGGCGCTACTACCTCTACTTTGCCCATCATTTGGGTGAATATATTCGCCTTGCCTATGCTGATCACCTCGCTGGGCCTTGGCACATTCACGAGCCAGGAACGTTACACTTGAGACAAACGAAGTGCCAGAATCATATCGCGTCACCAGATGTCCATGTCAATGAGAACACTCAAGAAATTTGGATGTACTTTCATGGTTGTTATCCGGGACGAGAGTATGACGATCAGGTGACGATGCTGGCCACTTCACGAGATGGGCTACACTTTACTGCGTCACCACAGGTACTAGGACCGAACTATTTTCGGGTGTTTCGGTATGGAGAGGCGTGGTACGCGATCGCCAACAATTGGTATGGTACTATGACCCAGAGCCGACCCGTTGCGGGGCAATTACTTCGGTCGTCAGACGGGGTAACACCTTTTGAACCGGGTCCCGATTTCATCCCTAATTTGCGCCATGCTGCGGTTTGGGTTCAGGGTGAGCGGCTGTTCTGTTTCTACTCCCGCTATGGCGACACCCCAGAACGGGTTCTCCTAAGCTGGGCCGATCTGGGCGCTCAATGGCATCAATGGTCCCTCTCCGCTCCTATCACCGTCGCTAAACCAGAAATGGATTACGAGGGAGTGGCTGTACCCACGGAAGCGTCAGTCGTTGGAGTGGCTGATGGCCCTAGGTGTGAACTGCGTGACCCCGCCATCTTTTCCGAAGGAGAAAAGCAGTACCTACTTTACGCCGTGGCAGGCGAACAGGGGATTGCCATTGCTGAACTTTACCTGGACATTTTTGATGAAGCATAGAAGTATTGCTCTAACCGAATCTCAGACAAAGTTGATTGCGCTCTGGACAGCGCCAAGATGTGTTTCGACTGCTTTTGGGAAAGCCTTTGCCCAGCATCCGAAAGTGGCGACGGTCTATGAGCCTTTCTTGGCTGTCTATTACTATAGCCAATGGCGACGGAATGATCGGTTTGGCAACAAGGCCGAGCCAATGGCGACGGAATGATCGGTTTGGCAACAAGGCCGAGCGTCTGAACTATGACACCAATCAAGTCATCGATCGCATTCAAGCCCAAGAGCAACCGATTGTCTTTAATTAAGGAAATGGCTTACCAAGCTCTACCTTACATTGAACGTCATTTCCTTAATCCCCCGCTGGTCAATACTTTTTTGGTGCGTAACCCTCGAAAAAGCCTATTATCCTGGTATAAGCTAAATGAGTTCCCTTCCGAAGAAGAGCTAGGTTTTGTGGCTCTCCGCGATATGTTTGACCTACTAACAAAGGAACGAAAACAACCATCCATTGTGGTGGATGCTGATTGCTTCCAGCGCAATCCAAAACAAACTCTCCAAGCCTATTGTCAATCGGTCGGTGTTGAGTTTTCACCAGCCCTGTTGAGTTGGACTGAGAGTCATACGCAGCAAGAAAATCAGCATACAGCTGATCTACAGGATAAATGGCACCAAGCCCTGGACTCTAGTACAAGCATTCAGCCACCCACCGAGGCCATTGGGGACATTCGTCCCGAAGATGAACCCATGCTTGAGCGAGCCCTGACGATATATGAGCAACTCTCTCAATATGCCCTTAATCATTCGTTTATACACACTCAATCCCTGAGTGATTAGGTTATGAATACGACTTCAACCTTCGAAAAACAACTGGTTCCCTTGAGCGATCGCTACCTCACTGTTGCAGGTCAGCGATTCCATTACATCTGGTTACGGGACCACTGCCTCTGTCCGGACTGTCACCACGGCAGTTCATTCCAGAAAATTTATGATGTGTGTGATAGCCCAACGCTCCCGATCGCAGAATTAGCCTATATTCAGGACAATACCTTGGTCATCCATTGGCAAGACCAACACCAAAGCCGTTTTCCCATCCCCTGGCTCTTGAGCTACGCCTACGATAACAATGGAAATGGAGAGGTTCAGCGAACCCTACCTCAACCTGAGCCACAGCTAAGTAGTGTCCCCATTTTCTGGGATAAAGCCAAGCTTGAAACCAATTCACCCACCTGGCCCCAAGCTAAAACTAGCACGTTTGACACTTGGATCAAACAGATTGACACCTATGGTTTTACCATTATTCGCAATCTAGATTGGCAAGACCTGGATTCCTTTATCTCCTCGATTGGTCCAGTCTACGAACTAGCGGGTTATGGCCGCTACTCCACTGTCAAAGCTATGCCCAATGGCCAAGATCTGTCTTTATCCTTTGACGGAGATGCACTTCCTCCCCACACTGATCTGGCCTTTATGCCTGCCCCTCATATCGTCCAACTTTTGTACTGTGTGGAGAATCAGGCAACTGGAGGCGAATCAGTGCTGGTGGACGGTTATCGCGTAGCCCGTGATTTCCGAGAGCATCATCCCGATTACTTCAAGGTTTTGGCTGAAACTCCCGTTCACTTTCGTCAGTTTTACCAACAGTGGGACTATTTTGTGTCTCAAAGTACACCCATCATCAAGCTTGATCAGACAGGGAACATTACCGATGTCTATTTTTGTCACAAAAACTTTGGATTGGCTACAGACCTAACGTTCGATCAAGTTGAGCAATTTTACGAAGCCTATCGAGCTTTTTCTAGGTATGTGAAGAACCCAACCTATCAATACTGGTTCCGGATGGAGCCAGGTGACTGTCAGATATTGCAAAATTTTCGAGTACTGCATGGACGTAATGCCTTTGATCCCAATTCTGGCATAAGACACCTGGAAATTGCCTACATGGAATGGATTTACTACACAGGTCGCCGGGACTTCCATCGGGTTGAGCCACTCTATTTGGCTGAATTAACCACTAGAGAACATGGAGATTGTTGATGGGTTATCACATCATGTGCCGGAGTCATGGATAGCCAGTCGGTGAAGACCGATGTGTCCATGTCCGAGGAGGCGGGCTTCGAGGCTAGCAAAAAGCTCAAAGGGCAGAAGCGCAAGGTGGTGGTAGACTAATGTGTTCCCTCATCATCGTTCTTTAGGCTTTAGGTAAAAGCTACATGTGATAACCCGTGTTTAGCTGGGTATCCTAGGGCTATGCAACTACCTAAATATCTACTTCAGCAGATAAATTTTTATCTTAGCTTTAGATAAAAAAGCAAACTTTTTCAAAATCCTTCAAGAAATACCCCGATCCCATTTGTATCTTCAAGGAAGGAACTCGCACTCTACCGAAATGATCGCCAACACAAGATATATCGAGGTTCGAACGATGCAATCTTCCTCAACTCTTAAATCTCAGACCAGAACCGCCGTAAAATCACCGATTCAGCCTTTGTCCCCTCTACGCCAGTGGTTAGATAACCTAGAAATTAATGATGCTAAGGTTGCTCATCGCATCGCCCGTCTGATTCCAGGTCAATGTCCATTTGAACGGGATGTGACTGTTTGGGGACATACCCTATTTC
>JBFRWC010000484.1:0-9181 GCA_051439365.1 Leptolyngbyaceae cyanobacterium | reverse complement strand
ATGGACTCCAGCACATTTCTCTGCATCTGTTGGTGGTGCCCCTATAGAAGTGCTAAAACAATACATCCAGAATCAAGAAAAGCCGTCCTAGAAGGACGGGGCTTGTATCCCATCATTTTCGGTCAATGCAGCCCAAGGCAACCAAACCAATGGGAATATTCGGGCTATTTTGCCACCGGATTTGGCGCAAAAACGCTTGGACTATACTCAGATGGCCCTCAAGTCTGGAGAACCCCAAATTTATGAACAGCAATTGGAATCGGCAGGACAATTCCGGCATGAGGAAGTTCGGATTGTGCCAATGGCTGAAGATGAGGTTCTTAGCATCATTCGGGATATTACAGCGCGCAAGTGGGCAGAGGCGGAACTGCGACGAGCCAATGAAGAGCTAGAGCAACGGGTCGCCCAACGGACAGCGGAACTACAGCGGGAAACGGAACGCTCGGAACAGCTATTGCTGAATATTTTGCCCGCTTCGATTGCGGAACAACTGAAAGAAGAAGGAAGATCCCCCGCAGAACATTTTGAGGATGTAACCATTCTGTTTGCTGACATTGTTGGTTTTACGGGCTTAGCCGCGAGGATCGCGCCTCTGGCTTTGGTGGATACACTGAACCAAGTGTTCTCAGCTTTTGACCACATGGTGGACAAGTATGGCCTGGAGAAGATCAAAACAATTGGGGATGCCTATATGGCGGTGGGGGGATTGCCAACGGTGCGAGAGGATCATGCGGAGGCGATCGCCGACATGGCCCTAGCCATGCAAGCCTATATGCAAAGTCTCCCCATTTCTAGGGATTTGGCCAACCCGTTACGCATCCGCATTGGGATTAACACAGGGCCGGTGATTGCTGGGGTGATTGGGCTGAAACGGTTTATCTATGACCTATGGGGCGATGCAGTCAACATTGCGGCCCGGATGGAATCCCACGGTGAACCGGGAAGTATTCAGGTCACAGAAGCCACCTACCTGAAGTTACGAGCGCAGTTTCACCTGCAAAAGCGGGGGACCGTTGCGGTGAAGGGTCGGGGAGAGATGACCACCTACTGGCTCCTGGGGCGACGTAGTTCTTAACAAGTTTGGGTGAAACAGAGTGCTGGGGCACAGGTTCCTGGGGACTGGGCTGGGCGATCGCTGAACACCCAAACTCCTCAACACCAAGACTCTTAGTTTACCAGAAACGCAGGTTCCCAAGCTTAACCCAGGAACCTACAACAAATAACAGAATCTATGCTACGGCGGCCCGAATGGATTCAATCCGTTTGCGATTAACGCCCAGATCCGACTGACCTAGACGAGATGCAGACCGCACATGAATGACTCGATTGGCCACATCAACGAAAAACTCGACATCATCCACGTAGCCCATGAGAGCACTGGTAAACTCAGCATAGATGTAGATATCCGTGGTCGTGATAATTTTGGTTCGCTCCATCGACTCAATCACCTGGGTTAGAGAGGCGATCGCATCTGCCGCTGAAGTTTTGAGAGATATCGGCGGAATGTAATGTAGATCATCCGTCTGAGGGCTTTGACTACAAACACAATTGGGGCTGTCGGGACAGGGGGTTAACTTGCCCTCTTTCGGCCCTAAATTATCCGGGCGTGTCCCTGAGAACGAAAAAAGCATAGATGCTCCTCACAATATGCTGTTGCAACAGTGAATACAAAAATAGTCGGCGTAAACAGTTGGCGTAAACAGTTGGTGCAACTTAATAGAATCAATCACAAGCCCGATCAGGCACCAGTCTAATCAGGCACCAGTCTAATCAGGGGTGAGGACCAAACTGGTTAAGAAGGGGTATCGAGTGTACCCCATACCGTTTCAAGTCGTTGATCCCGCCCACAAGCATACCGATAAAAGCGGTACCGTAGGGCGTGGGTTTGGTAATAGTTTTGATGATAATCCTCAGCGGGATAAAAGGTGGAAGCCGGTAAGATTTCCGTGGCAATGGGCTGGCCTAGTTGGTCTGGAGCTTCGAGAGCGTGCTTGGATGCAGCAGCAAGCTGTTGCTGCTCTTCATCATGGTAGAAAATGATGGGGCGGTATTGGTTGCCGCGATCGCAAAACTGCCCCCCTCCGTCTACCGGGTCAATATTGCGCCAGTAGACCGCTAATAGTGCCTCATAGCCAATTTGCTCCGGATCATAGTCAATCTGGACCGACTCCACATGACCTGTGGTGCCCGATGAAACCTGCTTATAGGTGGGAGTCTCCACCGTTCCCCCCGTATAGCCGGAAGTGGTTGCTAGGACTCCGGATAATTCATCAAATGGATGTTCCATGCACCAAAAACACCCTCCAGCAAAGGTTGCTTGGGCTAAATTAGCGGTGTCAGCGTAGGCCGGGGAGAACCAACCCAGACCAATAACCATCAGGCTACTAAGAATCAAGGCAAAAATAATTGTGAAAAGGGCGATCGCCCCTCGCTGCATTCCCCCCAAGAGCGGCAAGGAGGTGGCTAAATGGCCGGTCCCCTTGTTTCCGTAAATAGCCGAGAGTTTATCAGCCAAGAGTTTATCAGCCGACAACCGATTAGCCGACAGTCGATCAAATGAAAAAAACATGAATTAATTTTAGTTTGGACGATTGCTAGCTAGAGTATGGCGGTTAGATTATGGCCATTCCGAACGCTTTTGCTCCTCTGGCAAACTGTAGAGGCTAGCCGCCAACACCCCACCAATAAAGCCAAACAAGTGGGCCTGCCAGGAGATGTGTGGCTCGGTCGGAAATACCTGCCAAATCAACCCCCCATATGATACCGCTATGGCAATGGAGATAAACAAGGATACGAAACTCCGTTCAAATAGCCCCCGAAATAACAGAAAGCCAAAATAACCAAAAATAACCCCTGATGCGCCTAAGGTGATGGTTTGGGCCGGGGCAATTAGCCAGACCCCAATACCACTGACAAGAGTGGCGATCGCCGACACAATCCACAAATCTCCCAAGCTTTGGAGGGCAATCAACCCACCAAAAATGATGAACGGTGGCGTATTCATCAACAAATGTCGCCAAGAGCCATGTAGAAACGGAGCACAGACGATGCCATACCAACGCTGGAGATTTCTAGGATAGATCCCATACTGTTCGAGATTGAGCATTGGGAGCAATCGATCGGCGGCTTCCAAGCACCACATCAGGCTAATCAGCAAGCCAAGACTCCATAGGACTACAGCTAGGCGTTTTGAGAAAGATTGGGGATGAGAAGTGGCCATAATGATTGGATATTCACTAAAACGGGAATTAAATCAGATAAGAATCAACGATAAGGGAACAACGAGAGCAGGGATCACCCTAGGAACAGTCACGATTACTGACGGTGCCATCTGGCATGGTTGTTTCGCAGAGCTTGGCCGTTCCGAGTTCCACCGCTGATGCGGATACAGTCGCATCTAGCAAATTCGCCCGTCGCAAGTTCGCTCCGGCTAAGTTTGCCCCCGTTAGGTTCGCCCGTGCCAAATTTGTGCGGTTCAAAATCGCGCCACTCAAATCAGCCTGTTGCAAGTCACTGTCGGACAAATTCGCTTCTCGCAAAAAGGCATTCAGCAGATTCGCCCTGGTTAGAACGGCATTGGATAAATTGGCTTGTCTCAGATTAGTCTCGCGCAGATTGCTGTTGCGCAGCATCGCATTACTTAAGTTCGCGTGTTGGAGGTCAGATCGGCGCAAATCGGCCCCTTGAAGATTGGCTTTGCCTAAATCGGTGTCCGCTAGATTGGCCCGGATCAGGTTAGCCCTGCGGAGGTTAGCCGATCGGAGGATGGCCCCACCCAAGTCAACCCGACGCAAATTCGTCTGAATTAGATCCGCTTCATTGAGGTCGGCCCGAACCAAAATTGCATCATCAAGGCTCGCTTCGTCCAAGATGGCATGGTCAAGTACCGCATCGCCTAGATAAGCCCCTCGCAGATTGGCCTCATTCAGCCGTGCTGCATTGAGGACCGCGCCACTAAGAACGGCATCTTGTAAGTTACTGTAGGCCAAGTTGCTGTCCGTTAAAATGGCACCACTCAAGACGACATCAGCCAGGTTTCCTCCCTCTAAGTTGCTCCCTGTCAGATCGGCATTGCGAAGACTCGAATTTTCCAGATTAGCATTAGCTAAATCGGCCTCACGCAAAACAATCTGATCAAGGTCGCACTGCATACAGGATTTCTCTGTGACCAAGCGATTGATCCGATCGCCCTTGGCCGCCCGTCCCGAAAGGATAATTGCGGCGATCGCCACCAGCGTGCTGAAAAATACCGCTAGAATCACGAAGGCTCTGATATCCCGTCGATCTAATGTCCAAACAACCATAAGCAATGTGGCCCCTATCATGTCTAAAGAGTGGAACCAAATCTAGAGAGTAGAACCGGAGATAAAAAATGGACCCCCATCATCCCTTACCACCCTGCCCTAGAAGAGTATCGGCTATCTTGAGGTCATGCCAATCTAAACGTAGCACACTTGACAAATTTGCATAGTTGATGCAAAGCTACTGCTCGCAGCCAATCCCCAGGCATTGGGGCACAGCATATGATCAGGAGTAAACGAAGGTGAGCAATTTAACCAGGATGAAGCATTATCTAAGGGGTCTCGTCTTACTGATTTTAACGGTCAGCCTAAGCGTCATCGCGATCGCGGCTCCGGCGGAGGCGATCGCCTTCAGTCAGGCCGATGGGCTTGCCCCCGCTTTAGAACAGCAAGTGTTGGAGATTATTCGACAGCATCCAGAGGTCATTCTAGAGTCGGTTGACAATTACCGCCAAGCCCAAGAACGGGAGCAACGGCAACAGCAAGCCAACCTGTTGCAAGCGATTCAAAACAATCCCCGACCGTTTATTCAAACTTCACCGGCCCAAGGTGCGGTTGATCCCCGATTACTCATCATCGAGTTTTCTGATTTTCAGTGTCCCTTTTGTGCCACCGTCCACGATACACTGAACCGTTTTGTCGAATACCACACAGATGAAGTGAGTTTGGTCTACAAGCACTTTCCCCTCGCTCAAATTCATCCCCAGGCAGTAGCAGCTGCCAAGGCAGCGTGGGCCGCCAATCGCCAAGGTAAGTTTTGGGCCTATCACGATGCCCTGTTTGATCAGCAAGCTCAGTTGGGTGAAGAGCTTTATCTTAAAATTGCCGAGGATTTGAATCTAGACATAGAGCAGTTCAACCGCAACCGTCAAAGTGAGGCCGCGATCGCCACCATTAATCAAGATATGCAATTGGCTGAGGAGTTGGGCATTGCTGGCACGCCATTTTTTGTGATTAATGGAGAGGTTGTGTCTGGTGCCATTCAAGCCTCTTTCTTGGAGGAAAAGTTGGCTAATCTTTAGGCAAACCCTGGGCGGGTGGATCACAAATCCTGAGGCAAGGGCGATCGCAACCACGGCAGCCAAACGGGAACGCATCAGGATTGCTGGGCGATCGCATCATCAAGGCCGATGTCAGACCGCCGCATTTTATACGACAATAGGATTGACACTATGTTATGTATACCCAATAACCAGAATGGAGGGTTTTATGTCACCCGATCCCCGCGATCTCGTTCCCGTATCCACGGCACAACCGGAACTATCCCCTCAAATCCACCAGGAAGCGACCTATCCAGATGGTTCTATTGTCGATATTCATCGGCCCAAGCCGTCGCCGTTGCCCCATAATCGTCCCATTGCCGATAACAATACGGAAGCAATGGATGAAATGTTAGGCTACTTGGACTAGGGAGAATGGAAACGGTGAGCAAATCGGTCGTTGTCTGAACGAGGAGATGGGCTGTCCAGCAGATGAGCTATACCACTGAGGAATTGATCGAAATCTTGGACAACGAACTGCGAGCCACCTGGAAAGGCGAGCGCATTGTGATGTCATCTGGCGATCGCCTCAGTAACCCAGTGGTGGCGAAAGCCTTGGGCGCTGAAAAGCTGAGTAAGGTCTTCGCCTACCAAGATTTTCGCATTCAAATCCATGATTACCAACGAGAGCATAACGTATCGGGAATTATCTGGCGCACCTGTCGCTTTAATGATTTGACCGTCCAAGTCCCCGAAATTCATGGCCAGCTCATCCCCATCGAAACGGATAAACAGGTTTTGATGGATGCGAGAACCGCTATTTTAGAGTTTTGGGATGCCAACACTGCCAACATGTTGTTTTGGTTGACTGGCGATCGGCTCAAGTCTGTGACGGATAGTGATGTCAAGCGATTGGTAGGGGAGGCGGAGTGGGTGGAGTTGGACGTGGGCCAAGCTGAGCTATATTTGTCCCTCTGTTGGGGGACTCCGCAAGAGTGCCACTACCAATGGTCTTGGCCGGATTCCTGGTGCGAGCGGGTGATTGCGGCCAATAGTACTCCCAGTCTGACGAAAGTTTAAAGAACCTAAAACAATGCCGACTCATACACAGATTCTTAGAGATTCGTCAAAGTTAAGAGACCTAAGATAGTTTTATAGTAGAGAGTTAAGCTTTACCCAAAAAACTAATTACTCTTTCGAAGAGATGATTCAACTTCACTCACTCGTAATTCCAAAGCAGTGATTCGGTCTTCTAAGGATAGCGACTGTGGTGCATTAATATACTGACTAATTGCGTTAGTCACCACGGCTGTCAAAGTTTCATCTTTATCATTCAGGTATCGCTGTAGCTCAACGAAGAGCGTAAGAGGTAGCCTTACGGAAATCTGACTCTTACGCTTTGGATGAATACCCAAACATTTAGGTTTCACTGTACTAGGTAAAACCTACGACCATCCGTCGAGCTAGTCGAGCAGTTCGCTGTTCTCCGTTCACTGTGGAACTGTTTGAAGCCATGCGATACCACAGCGTACAATTGGGGGCGATCGCTTGGTGGTGGGTTGTGGGGGGCGATCGCTATGTGGGAAGGTAGAGGGCGATCGCTTTGCGTGGGTTGTGAGGCGATCGCTTTGTGGTGGGTGTGGGGGAGATCACTTTTGGCGGGTGTGAGGGGCGATCGGGTTGCTTGTAAAGAAAATAACTGGTTCACTATAATTGAACTGTATCCATTTCTCAACTAAGCCACAGTGCCCAATCGTGATCGCTACCATGATTCAGTGCGTCATGCCCTGGAAAAAACGGATGGGTCATCACCGACGATCCGCTTCGTTTGCGTTGGGGCAAACAAGATATGTATGTTGACCTCGCAGCCGAAAAGCTCCTCCTAGCCAGCAAAAATAAGCAGCAGATAGCAGTCGCGATTAAGACCTTTGGTGGGGCTTCCTCAATTGCAGATGCACAACAATCGCTAGGGCAGTACTTTATTTATCTCTCCGTCATCAGACGCATAGAGCCTGAACGAAGGTTATATTTAGCACTTCATGAAGAAGTCTACGAAGACTTTTTTACTGAACCGTTAGGCGAAATTCTTTTAAGCGACTATAATGTTCCCCTTCTTATTTTTGATCCAGAACAGGAGGTTATTCTTCGATGGATAAGCTAGAACACTACCGGCAAGTTATTCGAAAAATTCTTAATAATCATACGAAAGTAGCTTACAAAAATAGCCAGATCAAATTTGAAACTGTCTTCGATAACGAATCCGATCGCTATCTCTTGATGATTTTAGGCCGTGAAAACAAGCGCTATGAACATGGCTGCCTAATTCACATTGACATTATTAACGGAAAGATTTGGGTTCAGCGGGATGGTACAGAACTTGGAGTCGCCAATGAACTGGTCGAAGCAGGTGTCCCTAAAGATAATATTGTTTTGGGGTTTAAGTCTCCCGAACGCAGAAAAGATACTGAATTTGCGATCACATAGCATTACCATTAGTGCGATCGCTCGCCGTAGATACTGTGTTGCGCCCTAAGATGCAAGGACTAATTGTGAAGTTTTGGAATCCTTCCGATTCCCTCCTTGCCCGGATGACAGGAGTTTAGTCACATCAAACGGTTGACCTGACTTGAGCACCCCATAGATCACCCGGATTAACTTATGCATGACCGCCCCCACTACTTGCATCTTGTTTTTGCCAGCGTTCAGTAAGCGATCGCTTTGTGGTGGGTGTGAGGGCGATCGCTGTTGGTGGTTGTGGAGGGCGATCGCTATGACCCCACATAGAGAAACGGATTGAACACTGACACCTCTGTTTTTTCAAAGTTCCTAACGTTTCGTGTCGTAACACAAAGATTATGAACTGAAGCTATAGCTGCAATGAACAAATCTGGTTGGCTAAACGTATGGCCTTGCTTTCGACCTTTTTCCACCATCCGTCGCCATACCAGAATGACATCTTCACTGATTTCCAGAAGGCGATTAGCTAAAGGATATGCTTCACAAACGCTAAACCAGGGACGTAAGGTAGCATCTAACCATTCAGCCAACTCCTGACGAAAGCCCTCATCCTGGACCTGTTCAATCCCAAACCGGATCTCTGCCAGAATTACGGTACTCAAATAAAACGACTGGGGTAGTTGTTGCTCACTCCATGCCTTCACCGCAGGATGGCAATTGGTTTTCCTTAGTTCAGAGATAATATTGGTATCCAATAACCAGCCATTCATAGTTCCACATCTCGAACAGGCATCTGTGTTTCTGATGGATCAAACTCCAGCCGACTCAATGGGGATTGAGATAGCAAACCATGAAGACTGGGTTGCTCCAACAGCGGCAAAAACTTGGAAAAGTCCTTTGCTGATAGAACGACAACAGCATCTTTGCCACGCACCGTGATGCGTTGAGGAGTCTTCTCTCAGGCAAGACGGACAACCTCACTAAATCGAGCTTTGGCATCTTCGAGCTTCCAGTTAGGGCAATACTTTGGGGGGCTTCCCTTGCGTCCATCGCGAACAATTTCATGGCAAATATCAAAGAGTAATTGACGATGTCGTCGTTCTCCATCTGTAAATAATGCATATCCCGATCGCCTGATGGTAAATCAGCCGGATATGCTCGACAGCACAAGGGCACCAAAAACGGGTTGATACGAGACTTAAACCTCACCCCGCGCATGTCGGAACTGTTGAACGCTCGATGGTCGCTAGATACCAAAGCTGATGACCTGGTGTTTCCCTCGCCCAAGGGCAAGCCGATTGATGACCATAACTTCATTGACATCCTCCCCGGCCTAAAGGCGCGGGGATTCACCAGCTAGAGACCCAGGCTTAGCTGGATCGCTACTGGACGGGTTGACACTTCATCGCAAACGGCCTGGGAACCAGGTCTTACACTCACTCC
>JBFRWC010000483.1:0-7261 GCA_051439365.1 Leptolyngbyaceae cyanobacterium | reverse complement strand
GGGCGGCAGAAGCAGTCCTGGCTTTCTTTGTGGCTACCACAGTCCTCTTAGCGAAAGTGGGCATGGTGCTGGATTTGACGCTGTGGTATTGGCTGGGATTGGGAGGGGCGATCGCCCTCTGGTTGTGGCAATACTGGCGATTGCGCACCAAAAAACTACCCCGTCCCGTCTTCGGCCAAATCTTCAGCCAAAATGTCTTGATTGGGTTTATCCTCCTCGGCGGCATGATCGCAGGCGCTCAACTCTGAAGCCAGATACCAGACCCTAAATGATCCCTCATTACAGTCCGTGATTACGGTACATAACTTTACACATCACGAAGTGACCCCCCAGAGACCTTTACAATGGCGTTATAAACATGACGTTATCAACGTGCAGCGGGAGTAGTGAGGAAAATCATGCCTGATGGAATTCAATGGACCAATGCCCTTTCCACCCGTCCGTCCCTCGAATCTGCCGTTCAAGAGGTTGTGGAACAAGCCCAACAAGCTCTGACTGCCCCCGCCAATTTTGGCATTGTCTTCATTTCCTCGGTGTTCGAGAGTGAATATCCTCGGCTATTACCCCTGCTCCAAGAGCAGCTATCACTTCCCGTGATCATTGGCTGTAGCGGTGGTGGCATTGTTGGCATGGACCGGACGGGGGCACCCCAAGAACTAGAAGCGAAAGTGGCTCTCAGCCTCAGTTTGGGCTACTTACCGGGGGTCGATCTGCACCCCTTTTTGATTGAACCCAGCCAACTGCCGGATTTGGACGGTCCGCCCCAGCAATGGGTGGATTTAGTCGGAGTCCCACCCCAAGCTCAGCCCGATTTCATTGTGCTGGCGGACCCGATGGCCTCTGGTCTGAATGACTTCCTCCAGGGATTGGATTTCGCCTATCCTGGCGCGGTGAAAGTCGGCGGCTTGGCCAGCACGAGTGCCATGTCGGGGCGCACTTGTGTGTTCTATGAGCGGGACATGTACCTTGGCCACATGGTTGGGGTGGCCCTCAGTGGCAATATCAAGTTGGATGCCATCGTCGCCCAGGGATGTCGGCCCATTGGTCCCGTGTTTCGGGTGGTAGAAGGAGAACGTAACATTATCCTCAAGCTTCAGGTGGATGACGATAGCCAGGAGAGTCAACCGCCCCTGGAAGCCCTGCAAGCGATTCTGGAAACCCTGGATGAGGGCGATCGCGAAAAGATGCAGCACTCCCTGTTTGTGGGCATTGCCCAGAGTGAGTTCAAGACGGTGTTGGAGCCAGGGGATTTTTTGATTCGGAATCCGATGGGCATTGACCCTCGCATTGGAGCCTTGGCCATTGGCGATCGCGTCCGGCTAGGTCAGCGTATCCAGTTTCACCTGCGGGATGCCACCACTTCAGCCGATGATCTGGATACCCTAATCCACCACTATCAACAACAAGTGGCCGCCGATGTGCCCGTAACGGCTGGTTTGATGTTTTCCTGCCTGGGCCGGGGAGAAGGACTGTACAATCGGGCAAATTTTGACTCTGGTTTATTTCACCGTACCTTTAAAAACACCCCCCTCAGTGGCTTCTTTTGCAACGGTGAAATCGGCCCAGTAGGTGGGACGACGTTCATTCACGGTTACACCTCAGTTTTTGGCATCTTGCGTCAACCTTCCTAGATGGCACAAGACCTGACGCTGCTCAACTCTCCACCTAGTAGAGTTGAGCACAGCCGAAACTGGGTTTTAGGGGAAGATGATTGAATTGAAGATTCCTTAAGTCGTCACCAAGGAGGTTCCAAGCACACAAGTGTTCACCAAACTAGCCCCGTAGATATTGGCCTCATCCAGTTCAGCACAGAGCAAGTTGGCACCATCCAGAGTTGCCCCAGCCAGGTTAGCGCCCCGCAAGTCGGCTTGTTCTAGGTTGGTTTCACTCAGCAATGCCCCTTGTAAATTGGCTTGCTTCAGGTTAGCCCGACTGAGGTTAGCGCCACTCAAGTTCGCCCCCCGCAGATCAGCATTACGCAAGTCTGTATCTTGCAGATTGGCTCCCATCAGGTTGGCCCCACACAGGAACGCTGCCACAACATTCGCCCGTGTCAGATTGGCCCGCATGGCATTGGCTCCCCGCAGATTGCCGCCTCGCAAATCTGCCTCCGCCAGGTTGGCTTGCATCAGGTTTGCGCCCAATAAGCTGCCTCGCAAATCCGCCCCGACTAACTCGCTCCCCAGCAGTTGGGCACCATCCAACTTCGCGCCATTGAGGTTCGCCTTGCTGAGGTCGGTCCCAGTTAAGTTGGCTCCCGTCAAATTGGCTCGGACCAGGCTGGCCCCCGATAAGTCCTCGTCATCCAGTTGAGCACCGATGAGGTCCGAGATGTCCCCCGATCGAATAGCGGTGATGTCCATCGTTTGTTCTCCATTGCTGTGCGATCGCCATTCCTGGTTGGGATCAACATCCCTATATTTAATCCAACAATAGGGTTTGTCGTTTGACAAGGTGTTGTCTGACCAGGGCATCAAGGGGACGGCCCCAAACATTACATTCACCTCCGAACAGGGTCAATTGCCGAGCAAGGTTTGGATTTGAGTCCACAATAAAGGTAAGCCTTTGGCTAGGGCGATCGCCACCACCCCTCCACCCACAAGTCCTGTCGTTAGGCCAAACAGACTAATCAACCCATCTTCCTCAATCAAGCTAAAGCCCAAAATAAAGACAATCATGGCCGGAATGGTATTGGTTCCTGGCACAGGAATCATCATGCATAGCCCCATCAGCATAATCACCAGCCCAATTACAATATGTCCGATGCGACTGCTGCAAAGGAGGAGAAAGCGGGGACGGGATAATGATTCTAACCGTCGTAGCCACGGCAAGCCCATTGACACCACTCGTTGAGCTTGATGGTGTTTGATCGCACTGTTACGGACAAAATTAGGAAACCAAGGACGGTGACGACCGACCATCATTTGTAGCGCCAGTAAGACAATCACAAAGCCAAAGGGAATGGAATAGCCCGGAGCCGGAATCGGCAGGGCTGAGGGGAGCGCTAATAAAACTAGCAGCACACCAAAGGTCCGCTCACCGGCCAGTTCTAAAAGGTCTAACACCGTAATCGTGCGGTCATCGTCAATCTTGTTATCATCAACCCCCTCTTCAACACGGCTATTGTTAACGACATTTTCTTTCTCCAAGATCGCGACTTGGCCGGAATCCTCCAGTGAGGCCGCGAAGAAATAATTATGTAACTCAGTGGAAAATTTTGACACAGCAACTCCTTCCGAGGGGTCGTTCACTTAGGCATCACACTTGGCTGCAGGTCGTCTCAACGCCAACCTTGTGATTAAACTTTACACGCTTCTGGTCATCACCTCAGCGATCGCCCCATTTCATGGCTGAATCTTCATCCTAGAGACCCGTGTTCATGCTGCCGTGCTGATGTTACTCACTGAGCGATCTCTTTATCCTACCCAGGTGACAGCCCCTCAAGCCCGCCCAGAAAAAAACTCTCCCCGCAAGGAGAGAGCCAACACACACAAAGAGGAACAACATTTCCTACTACTGTAGCAAGCCCTGGTCCTCAAGGGTAGTGATTATCTGTACTACTTTGTCGTTATTTCCTGAAATATACGGAATTGAGATCACACCATACTCCGCAGCAGCGACTGGAAATTCTTCTATTTGGCAGATGATGAAGGGGCAAAACGACCTAGTTCTATGGTCTCTGGACTGGAATTTGAACTTGGATGGTGGTGCCTTGTCCCAGGGTTGACTCGCAAGTAATCGTGCCGTGGTGGTTCTCTGTAATGATTTGATGACTAATGGATAGGCCCAAACCCGTTCCTTGGCCCACTGATTTAGTCGTATAGAAAGGATCAAAAATGCGCTCCCGCACCTCTTTCGGCATGCCGGGGCCATTGTCTGCGATCGCAATCCTGACCTGCTGCTCTGCTTGGACCCGTTTGGTGGTGAGTGTGATCAGGCTGGGCTGAGCCTCTATCTCGGCCAGGGTGCGATCGCTATCCCGTTCTTCGAGGGCATCCAGCGCATTGGCGATCGCATTCATAAACACTTGATTGAGTTGCCCTGCGTAACATTCAATCTGAGGAATCAGATCATACTGTCGGACGACCTTCACCCCCGGATGATTGGGCTTGGGCTGGAGACGGTGTTGCAGGATCATCAGGGTACTTTCCAAACCCTGATGGATGTCTGCGAGTTTGTAGTCTGCCTCATCCAATCGCGAGAAAGTCCGTAGTGATTTCACAATATCCCGAATGCGTGTGGAGCCAACATCCATTGAACGAAGCAGTTTGGGCAAATCGGCTTGAATGAACTCCACATCAAGCTCCGCCTGCTGCTGTTGAATCTCTAGCGATGGTTGGGGATACGTCCGTTGGTACAGCTCGATGAGCTGAAGCAGATCATCGGCATAGTTTTGTAAGGGCATCAAATTGCCGTGGATAAAATTCACCGGGTTGTTAATTTCGTGAGCCACTCCCGCCACGAGCTGCCCTAAGCCTGACATTTTTTCTGTATGGATCAGTTGCACTTGGGTCTGTTTCAAATCTGTCAGGGTCTCCTGCAATTTGAGTTCAGTGGCACGCCTCTCCTGAATTTCCAAGGAAATTTCAGCGTTGCGGCGCTCTAAGGCTCGATGGGTATAAACATAGTCCAACACTAGACCACCCAAAGGCACCAGATAGGCAACGATTTTGAGAAAATGGGCAATATTGAAATGATTATCAAACAGGGCGGTTGACCCAAAGACCATGTGGGCTTGAGTCACCACATTGGGTACGGTACTGATAATCAGGGAGTGGGAAAATAAGCTAGGGTATTGCCGATAAAATAAGGGGTACAGCCACAGTCCGGCGATCGCAAACAACACCAACGGAATCGCATCCCACGGTCGCGTCAGAACCGCATCGGGGAACGTCGTCTGGGGTAAACGTTGGCTATTGGCACAAACATGAATTGTGAAATAGGCCAGCAATACAAAAATAGTGCTGACAAATGCCACCACAAACGACCCTTGCTTCCAACGGTGGGCCACATTAGTGACCAGAAACAACCCGACCCCCACCATACCAATCAGCACGTTAAACAGACGACACAGCGCCCAAGTGAAGGGAATTAAATCCTGGTTACTGGCGGCAGCTTCAATCAGGCGATCGGCTGCTAAGGTGTGAAACGCATCCATCACCCCAGCACACAACAAGGCAATGCCCAACACAGGCGTGGTGACATCATGTTTAATATTGAAGTGAGCAAATGCCAGCACCGCCGTAAATACCGCACTACAAAAGGCACTCCATTCCAGAATGGTATGGGTATAGCTGCCAGCCAGAGTGCGATGGAGAATATCCATCGCCTTTTGAGGCGGCAGCGCTGCTACTGTCAGCGGGTCGAACAGTAGAGTAGCTGAGCCAAAATCGACCCCTATGAGGTTCAGCAAGAACGGCAAGAGACAAATGCCAACCACGCCACCAATCATTGTCAGAGGCAGAGTGGAGACAACGGGGGTGGATAGAGGGGAAGCAGGATCAGCAGGTTGAGGGTTTAAATTCAAGATGATTCACAGTAATCAACAGTAATCAACAAAAAAGAACCATGCCTACAAGGAACAGGGACATAGGGATGCACACAGAGGCATCTCCACCAAGGAGATGAAGTAGTCCTATGATGCCCAAAATCAAAAAAATTTGTACAGGATCTTATTTTTGGGGTGGCGGGCTATTGACTAATGGGAGTATCCTCGTAGCTGATGTGCTCGGAGGAGTAACTGGGTGGCTCAATGTGAATGCTTAAGCGAACAGGGTTGTAGAATTTTTTTAACTCGACTTCTACCTGTTCGGTAATTTGGTGAGCGGTTTCCACATCGATCGCTTCAACAATCAAATGCATTTCGATAAAGGTTTGGCGACCCAACATGCCCCGTGAGGCGATGTCATGGCAGTTGAGTACCCCTGGCACCTGCATGACAATGGTGTGAATGGCTTCGGGGGCGATCGCAATTTCATCCACCAGCCACGGCAAATTCTCTCGCACGACAGTCCAGCCGCTCCACAAGACCATTAGCGCCACTGGGAACGAAAACAGTAGATCAATCCACTGAATCTTCCACACCCAAACCCCAATTAAACCCAGCAGCACCAAAATTGTGATCCAAACATCGCTCATAGTATGGTGGGCATCCGCCACCAGAATCGGACTGTTAAGCTGGTTGCCAACGTGCCGTTCGTAAAACGCAACCCCAATATTAATCCCCAACACAATCACCAGCAGCCATAGCTCAAACCCAGTCACCTCTACTAACACCTCGGAGGCAAAGATGCGCCCAATGGCCGTTTGGATAATTTCAAAGCAGGTGATCCCCAAAAATGCCGCAATTCCCAGTGCTCCAATGGCCTCGTACTTGTGGTGCCCATAGGGGTGATTGCGGTCTGGCTTGGGTGAGGAAAGATTACTAGTCACTAAGCCCAGGACATTGTTCACGCTATCGGTGACGCTGTGAAGGGCATCCGCCAGCAAACTCAACGATCCGGTTAAAAATCCGACGATAAACTTGAGCGTCATCACCGCGAGGTTCAGCACCAGGGTGATGATCAATACTTTCTGAACTTGGGAGTGATAGGTACTCATGGTTGGGTGGAAACGATTTGGAGGGAAGAGAGTCTAGGAAAGAGATTACAGGGAAGCGTTCAATCGCAACAGAGAAGAGACGATAGAAAAAACTTTAGAATATTGTGGAGAGACACAGTTGTAAGATGAGAGACGAACGAACACCCCTATGATTGCATGTCTAACTCATCTCTACGGCTTAATTTACAAGATGGTTCCGTCTCCTTTCAATTTACTCCTGCTGCGGCCCAGCAGCTCAAGGCACAACTCACTGACCTCGTGCAACAGTTGAAAAGTGCCGCAACGGTCATGGGCACCACCGGGGACCGACTCACCCAGCAACAACCAATGGAGTACCAGTACACTGGGGACGTGTTTGTGGAACTGTTTTGCAATCCCAACATTTGGGCTTCCCCGTTTGCCGCGAAAGTCTTGGTGACGGTGAGAGATGATCGGATTCGGCTGATGACTGAAGCTGAGCTATCCCGTGTGATTGAAGACATTAATCAATACCTGGAGGAAAATTCTTAGGCTCAGCGGTGGGTAAGAGGCAAACACCGCTACCAAGGGTATTTCATATCGGCCAAAGCCATTTAGAATGTAGGGGGGCAAAATGCTGGCCCTTGGATACAGCCCTTGGACACAGTTTATTGCCCTGATCACGATCTATTGTCTACTACTG
>JBFRWC010000482.1:0-6183 GCA_051439365.1 Leptolyngbyaceae cyanobacterium | reverse complement strand
GGTGAACTCTATACTCATAGTGGGTGGTCACTTCGGTGATCCCTAGGGGCAATTCATCCAGATTACGGGCAAATTCACCCCGCTCCATGTAGTGCTGCTGTTGTGCTCTTAAGATGGCACCGAGATTGGTTCTAGCCTCGGCTCCTTTGGCTTTGGTGACGGCCCCCAAAAATGAACCACTGGCGATCGCTGCCAAAATACCGATAATCACAATCACAATCATCAACTCAATCAGCGTTAGCCCCTGGGTCGATTGGCGATCGCCCCGCCGCCGCTGATCAACCAGCAAACACAATAGACGCAACTTCATCGAAGTGAACATACCCCTAAACTCCACCTAGCAACCCTAAACATTAGCCAACTCTCGTAACCCTTATGTATTTTCCACAATCGATTTTCGTAACCCTTACGTATTTTCCACATCACTTTTGACAGACAAAAGTCTGAATTAATATATTAATTTTTCTGGATATGCGGACCTTGATTGGCCAGCTCTGCAACTTTCCTGACCGATCAAGCAAGCAATATCCGATACTCCTATTACAGTAGAAATTCAGGACAAGCTACATGTAGTTCTTGTGAGGCTTCAATAAGAGTACGTAAAAAAGTTTTTTAGAGAGCAAAAAATCAGTATTTATACGTAGAATCTTTCCCACCCTAACCCTGGTACATGACTCAGACCTGGATAAAAGTACTGAAATCCTGAGGCAAACCTCCTAGAAATCACCCCAGATTTGTAAACCTGGCATCAAGTCATCCCCATCACTGAACCATCCCCAACCCAAAAAATCGGTCTGAATGTCGTGAGCATTCCTTAAAATACAAACAGGCTGATCGCAGACGGATCGCTTTGACAGATTTTTTCTATTTCTAGGTTTATGGTCTCCATTGCCCGCAAAAACTTATTTGAAGACATCCCTCGGTTTCTGGTGGCCCAAGCAGGTATTATGTTTGCCGTTAGCTTGGTCACAATCCAGCTAGGTATCCTCCACGGCTTTACCCGCTCCACAGCCCAGTTAATCGATAACTCGAAGGCTGACCTTTGGGTCGCGGCTCAAGAAATGGTGAATTTTGAGCTAACCCAACCCCTCACCCTTGAAGCCGTGATCATCGCCAAGGGGATAGAGGGAGTGACTCATGCCGAAGCCTTGATGCTCTCTGGAGGACGGTGGCGCAGCCACGATGGAAAAATCGGGCGGGTGCGGATTATTGGATTTGATCCCAAAAGTCGCTTATTTTTTCCTGGAGAAATCGTGGATGGCAATCCCAAAGCAATTGAAGACCCGTTCAGTGTCTTCACGGATGTAACGAATCTCAACTCGTTACGGTTGGATGGGGTTGGCGGCACCGCCGAAATTAACTCAGCCCCAACCACTGTGGTCGGCCTCACCAAAGGAACCCAGTCTATTGTCTCCAGTACCACCATGTTTACCTCCCTCGAAAATGCCAAAGCTTATTCGACGGCAGGCTTAACGTCTAGGGTATTTTGTGATGTGGGTGGCTTGGATGGACTGGACTGTACCACTACCTACGAGCGGCTTGATTCAGATGATCCGATCCAGCCTCCCCAAGCCTTAACCATTGCTGATCCCATTGCCTATGTGTTGATCGGCGCAGAGACTAACCAGGACTTAGAGGATCTCAGACAGCGTTTAGAAGCGGCGATTCCTGATGTCAGCGTTCACACTCGTGACGAGATGGCAACGATTACCCGAGACTATTGGCGCTTACGCACCGGAATTGGCTTTATCTTGGGCTTAGGTGCCACAGTCGGCATGATTGTGGGCATGGTGATTGTGGGCCAGATCTTGTATTCATCGGTATCGGACCATATTCGAGAATACGGCACACTCAAGGCCATGGGGGCTTCCGACCGGATGATCTATAGCATTATTGTAGAACAAGCCTTATGGATGGCAGTGCTCGGCTACATTCCGAGTATGGGGCTGTGCCTGGGGTTGGGCGCATGGACCGCCGCTACCCAAGGCATTATGATCCTGATTACGCCACTGATGGGAATCAGCATCTTTGGCATCACAGTGTTGATGTGTGTGGGATCAGCTCTGTTTGCCATTCAGAAAGTGACCCATGTTGATCCCGCCATCGTGTTCAAAGCCTAAGCGGTACCTAATGGGCTAGAGTGCTTCTTCCAGAAGCTTAAGGGCCGTTTGGTACTGGCTATCGTCCTCAGTGGCTAACTGCTGAGCATTGAGGGGAGAGGTTGGCACTTGGACATCAGGGACAATTCCGGTTTTGTTGATGTCATGATGGTCGGGGGTTTCGTAACGGGCGACGGTCACTGCTAAGCCTGATCCGTCTGATAGATTAAACAAGGATTGAATTAACCCTTTGCCGAAGCTGGTTTCGCCTACAAGGGTGGCCCGTCCATTATCTTGGAGGGCACCCGATAGAATTTCGCTGGCGCTAGCAGTGCCGGAGTTAATCAAGACAACCAGAGGATCAGGGGTTAAACTGCTCCCAGTGGCATCCACTTGGTCTTGAATGCCATAACGATTGACGGTGTAGAGAATGGTACCTCGCTCCAACCACAGTCGGGCAATTTCGATACCGGATTGTAGGAGGCCGCCGGGATTACTGCGCAAATCCAGAATGTAAGCGTTGGCCCCATCTGCTTCAAATTGTTGGATCGCTTTTTGGACTTCCTCAGTGGCGTTGGCATTGAATTGGCTGAGACGAATGTAGCCAAGCTTCAGGTCGGGGGAGGGCGATCGCAATTCCGCAAAGACAGGGTTGAGCGTAATGCGATCGCGCACCAGGGTCACGTCTTCCTGCCGTTGGTCTACAACATGGCGAACGGTCAGCGTCACCACACTACCAATGGGGCCACGCATTCGTTCTGCGGCCTCATCCAAGGTTAATCCCTGGACCGATATCTCATCCACGGCCAAGACTCGATCCAGCGGCAAAATCATCGCCGCTTGAGCCGGGGAACCCTCTATAGGAGCCACCACCACCAGTTCCTTCGTTTTTTGATCTTGAACAAGCTGTAACCCAACCCCAGTTAGCTCTCCGGAAGTATCGGTTTGCAAACTTTGATACTGGCGTGGACGGAGCAGTCGAGTGAATGGATCATCGAGGAGCGCTAGCATCCCCTGAATTGCTTCATAGGTAGCAGGACGATCTCGCAGAGATTGCCGTAAGGCCCGCTGGCGCACCTTCCACCAATTATTGTTATTGAACGTACTGTCCACGTAGGCCCGATCCACAATCCGCCACGCTTCGCTCAACAATTGCTGTTCCTCAGAGTAGGCCCACGCAGCAGCCTGCTCCCCAACGTGACCCACCAATAAGCTGACGATGAGCAATAGGCTAGCGACGATTCCTGTGAATCGCCCTATCCTACTCTTCAAGATCGCCAAATCCCTTAAGCTTCTCATCATTAGCCCTTCCTAGTTCCCATCGCAGCAGGTGTTACGCACCATCGCCTACCTGCTTACCTCATTTTCTTGCCAGCTCCCAAACCTTATCACAACACTTCATTACATTTTGTTACAAATCTCCATGATTTTTAGTTGTCACTGGAGGCAAGCGATGTCCCCTTGAAGCCGTCCTAGATATTTCTGAAGTGGCTCAGATCAACGTCTGTGGTAACTGATTTATCTCTCTCGTTGGGGTCTTCTCTGCTCCACGATATTGATCGCTATCTGAAAAGATAGATGAAAATGCCATGACTACTATGTTACATTTTTTCTTACGAGTACCCTCGACCGTCCCTCTAGGATAAGTTTTTTTTCAATGTTTACTAAGCAGGTTACTGATTCAAAACCATTTCAGTGGTTTCAGGAGCGTCTGGAGATTCAGGCCATTTCCGATGACATCTCCAGCAAGTACGTTCCCCCCCATGTCAATATCTTTTATTGCTTGGGCGGCATTACCCTTGTTTGCTTCCTCATCCAGTTTGCAACCGGGTTTGCCATGACTTTTTACTACAAGCCAACTGTAGTTGAGGCATTCAGCTCTGTCCAGTACATCATGACAGAGGTTAATTTTGGTTGGCTAATCCGCTCCATCCACCGCTGGTCTGCTAGTATGATGGTTCTGATGATGATCCTTCACGTTTTCCGAGTTTACCTCACAGGTGGATTCAAGAATCCCCGTGAGTTGACTTGGATTACTGGGGTAATCATGGCAGTTATTACCGTATCCTTTGGCGTAACAGGTTACTCTCTGCCTTGGGACCAAGTGGGTTACTGGGCGGTTAAGATTGTTTCTGGTGTTCCTGAAGCAATTCCCGTAGTAGGTTCCCTCATGGTTGAAGCCTTGCGAGGTGGTGTCAGCGTTGGTCAGCCTACACTGACGCGCTTCTATAGCCTTCACACTTTTGTGTTGCCTTGGCTGATTGCCGTATTCATGTTGCTCCACTTTTTGATGATCCGGAAGCAGGGCATTTCTGGTCCTTTGTAAGGCCCAAGGTCTATGTTTGCACTGGATTGTTAAATTACTTTGTTTTAGGAGAGGCTTAAATTATGTCAGTACTTAAGAAGCCGGATCTGAGCGATCCAAAACTGCGTGAGTTGTTGAAGCAGGGCATGGGGCACAACTACTACGGTGAGCCCGCTTGGCCCAATGACCTGCTCTACACCTTCCCTGTCGTGATTTTGGGAACTATTGGCTGTGTGGTTTGTCTAGCTGTGCTTGATCCAGCCATGGTTGGGGAGCCTGCCAATCCTTTCGCGACTCCTTTGGAAATCTTGCCGGAGTGGTACCTCTACCCCGTGTTCCAGATTTTGCGAATTCTGCCCAACAAGCTCCTAGGTATTGCCCTTCAGGGTGCTATTCCTTTGGGCCTGATGTTGATTCCTTTCATTGAAAGTGTCAACAAGTTTCAGAATCCCTTCCGCCGTCAAGGTGCGACCGCTGTCTTCTTGTTTGGGACAGCTGTTACACTCTGGTTGGGGATTGGAGCCACGTTCCCCATTGATGAGTCCTTGACGTTGGGCTTGTTCTAATTGTGAGCTTTGTTGATTCAGTTAAGTGCTGATTCTTAATTGAGTGCAGAGTAAGGATGCTCAGGCTGGTGGTTAGCAACGCTCCACCAGCCTTTTTATGTGAGCTTGCCCTGGGCTTGAGCGTATTTTTCCCAGGTTATCCAGTCCCTACCCCGATCCAGTGTCCACCTCTATTCGTAGCTTAATGTACGGCATTATCATCTCCTTGGGTTTGTTCCTGCTGGTCAACTGGGGAGTCCTGACCCAGCCAGCCTTGGCATTATCAAATGACAGTCCCCGTTTTCTGACAAACGCTTATGGCACTGAAGTAGATGTATCTCAAGACTCGGTAGACATAGAACACGTTCTTCAGCCTGAGACTCGTTTTTTAAGCGATCGCGTTCCAGAGTGGGCCAAGCGGGTCGTCTGGTATCAAATCTTTCCAGAGCGCTTTCGGAATGGGGATCTAGACAATGACCCATCCCTAGCTGATATTCAGGCGGCCTATCCCTACGATGACCGGGAACCTTGGCAAATTCATCCTTGGACCAGTGATTGGTACACACTCCAACCCTACGAGCAGTCTAATGGGCAGGGTCTAGAGTTTAATTTAGCCCGACGACGCTATGGGGGGGATTTGCAAGGGGTGATTGATCAACTGGATTACTTGGAAAGTTTAGGCGTGACTGCCATTTACCTCAATCCAGTGTTCCATGCACCTTCCCAACACAAATATGATCTGATTTCCTTCCATCACGTCGATCCAACCTTTGGTCCCGATCCGGTGGGCGATCGCCAACGGATTGCGGCTGAAATCCCGGATGATCCCCACACATGGGCATGGACAGCAGCGGACCAACTGTTATTAGATCTGATCCAGCAAGTGCATCAGCGAGGCATGCATTTGATTCTGGATGGGGTCTTCAGTCACATTGGTCGCAGCAGCCAGTTTTTCCAAGATGTCGTCCTCAATCAGCAATCATCGATTTACCAAGACTGGTTCGAGATCTATGAATGGGCTGATCCGGTTTTGGGGACTCGATTACGCTATCGCAGTTGGGTAGGGGTACCAGAACTACCTGAATTTCGATGGATTGATGGCGGCCTCAGTGCTGGCCCCCGTGACTATATTTTTGCCGCGACCCGACGGTGGCTAGACCCAAATGGGGATGGGGATTCATCCGATGGCATCGACGGTTGGCGCTTGGATGTGGCCTCTGGCCTCCCCCATGAG
>JBFRWC010000481.1:0-23136 GCA_051439365.1 Leptolyngbyaceae cyanobacterium | reverse complement strand
GGGGGAGTGGGGGAGTGGGAGAGTGGGGAAGTGAGGGAGTGGGGTTAGGGGGTGAAGATGGCATTTAGGATGGGGGTGGGAGTGAAGCGAATTACGTCGGTGCAGGGGAGTCCGGTTTTGGCTTGAACTTGGGCGATCGCTTCCCTTGCCTCTGCTTCATTGAGATGGAACGTATTGAGGGCGATCGCCACGACTTTCGGTCCTCCGTGATTATTGGCAAATGTTCCCCCCGATTGGGCCACCGTTTCATACAGGTGGATTGCCTCTGGAAGCGACGGCAGTTTAAACTCAGGGCAATGTTTAATCGCCGTTTGGCCCATGCGATGCACCAGAACCAAATGAGTCGGTTGGCTCCCTCGCAAAAGGGGCAATGTAGCTGTGGAACCGGGATGTAAGAGTGAACCTTGTCCTTCGATATACAGCACATCATGGGTGGGGCCAAATTCCATCACGGGTTGTTCCACGGCTCCGGCGGCAAAGTCGATGCGGATGGCATCTAAGGGAATGCCATCATGGCCCAACATCAGTCCGGTCTGACCAGTGGCGATAAATTTGGAGCGGTATCCTCGTTGCTGACTGCCTCGGTGCAACTCTAAACACGTGGACATTTTGCCCACGACCATATCGGTTCCTACCGCTAACACTCGCCGACAAGAGAGCGATCGCGCCCGCCCACTCCCTATGGGTAATCCTTGAGGTTCTTGGCGCACATCCCAAATCCACTGATCAGGGTTCACCAATACGCTCAACCGGGGATCAGGGGCCAGTGGGGCATGAAGGCCGTTGACTAAGGATAATCCCGCCGCGATCGCCGTGTTTAATTCGTCAACCCAAGGATCCGGCAGCGCTCCCCCAGATGGGGCAATACCAATCGCCAGCACCTCTGGTTCATAGGCCAATGCTTCCGTGACTGAAGCCACAATCGGCACCTCGCGGTTGATACCTGTGAGTTCTGGTATGGAACCTCCTGCTGCACTGGTATCAATCACCGCCACAATCGGCATTTCGCCATAGCGCAGCATCGATAATCCAGTTTTGCCTGTGGTGCCCTGCAAACCGTTGTGAAGAAGAAGCGCTAGTCGATGGTGCGATCGCAGCATAGTTATATCCAGATAAACCAGTGATGAACGGTCGATTGTTAGGTTGTGGTCCAGAATGAAGGTGCCCCGTCAGCGATGACTATGGCCCTGACCCATGAACCAATAACAGCGCAGTATAGATCGACCGTGGTCCCTATCACCGTTGATCGAGTCGAGAAACCTAGAAAAAATCTATTATTTTTATCCGGTCTATGCTATGATAGTGAAGTTGGGTATTGAAACAAAGCTTAATCTTTGAGCGAAAAGTAAGCAAAAGATTCTAGCCGCCCACATCGTTCAAGGCTCGGTAGCTCAGTTGGTTAGAGCAGGGGACTCATAAGCCCAAGGTCGGCAGTTCAAATCTGCCTCGAGCCATTTACCAAGGCTTCTCTATCAGGATATACTCGCCAAGACCTAATAGTAGTTATGGTAGACATAGTAGCCACGGTAGACAGCCAATGTTGCTGGCTTTTGTTGTCAGTCATTAACTCACGTTAAATATTTGGTGAAAAGCGTGGTTTTTTGCCCCTTCAGCGTTAATCTTGCTATGGCAGACGCTAACTTTCACTCTGGAACGCCAGGATGACCCACCTTTAGCGTTGTATGAAAACTAAAGCTGAACTTTTTTAGGGTAGAAATACACGATTATGGATTTCTCTTCAGAACTTTTGCTAAAACGTCCGATCAACATCAAGGTGATTGTGACTGAGCCGTGGAAAAATGAAGTACAGGCTCAACTCCAGACTCAAATTAATCGTCTGGATGGTCAAATGCAGCAGTTGGAGGCCCAAGGACAACAGGCGCTGACCCAGGTGCAACAGAGCGGCCAACCTGAGAATGTGGTCAGTCAACAGACCGTTAATGTCCAAAATCAAGTCAACAGTAAGAAAAACGAAATCTTGCAGAAGAAGAACCAAGCGCTACAACAGTTAGATCAAATTCAAAAGCTGGAAATGGGGCAAGAGGTGGGCCAAGGCCAGGTTGAAAGCTTTTTCACGGCCAAGCAAGGAGACAATTTGGTGAAGAAAATGCAAGTTGAAATTGTCTTGGAAGATGGGGTCATCAAAGAGGTTAGAGGTGAACTATAGAATCTGCCGATGAATTACTGTGCAATCAGGTTACAATCATCTGTGGTCTGGTAGTCGTTTGAGTATTCAGTTGGAAGACATCTATGATCCATGAAGTTTTTATGCCTGCTCTAAGTTCAACTATGACTGAGGGCAAGATTGTATCTTGGTCCAAGTCACCGGGGGACAAGGTAGAAAAGGGCGAAACCGTCCTTGTGGTGGAGTCTGACAAGGCAGATATGGATGTAGAAGCCTTCTACGAGGGTTATCTAGCAACGATTATCGTGCCTGCGGATGAATCGGCTCCAGTGGGGGAAGCGATCGCCCTGATTGCAGAGACTGAGGCAGAAATTGAAGATGCGAAGCAGCAGGCTCTCAAGCTCGGTGCGAAAGCGACCAATGGAGCCGCTAGTCCAACTCCTGCTGCTACCCCTGCTCCGTCTCAGCCTGTCACAGTGAGTGCGCCGAGTAAACCCCCATCGGGTCGAGTCGTTGTGTCTCCCCGCGCCCGCAAGTTGGCCCAGTCCCTCAAGGTGGATCTAGCGACGGTCAATGGTAGTGGGCCTCATGGTCGCATCGTTGCCGCAGACATCGAAGCGACCGCTGGAGTAGTGAGTCCGCCAGCACCCGTGGTTGCGGCTCCGGCTCCAGTTGCGGCCCCTGTCGCATCCGTTCCAACACCAGCAGCGCCACCTCCTATTGTGACGGCAACGGCACCGGTGCCGTTGGGCCAAGTTGCGCCCCTCAACACGTTGCAGCAGGCAGTGGTGCGGAACATGATGGATAGCCTTCAAGTGCCTGTGTTCCGGGTCACGTATACGATTACCACAGATGCCCTGGATGCTCTATATAAGAAAATTAAGTCCAAGGGCGTGACGATGACTGCCCTGTTGGCTAAAGCGATCGCCACGACACTGCAGTCCCATCCCCTATTAAATGCAAGTTACACGGACCAGGGGATTCAATATAAGTCTGAGATTAATGTGGCTGTGGCGGTAGCAATGGATGATGGCGGTTTAATCACGCCAGTGTTGCAAAAGGCGGATCAGATGGATATCTATAGTCTGTCGCGCACCTGGAAGGATTTGGTGGCGCGATCGCGCTCCAAACAACTCAAACCTGATGAGTATTCCACTGGTACCTTCACCTTGTCTAACTTGGGCATGTTTGGGGTAGATAGTTTTGATGCTATTTTACCGCCCGGTCAGGGATCGATTTTGGCTATCGGGGGCGCTAAACCTCAGTTGGTGGCAATGGACAACGGCATGATGGGGATTAAAAAGCAAATGCAGGTGAATATTACCTGTGACCATCGGGTGATTTACGGTGCCCATGCTGCTGCCTTTTTGAAAGATTTGGCAATGCTGATTGAGACCAACGCAGAATCATTAACCCTGTAAGGGGATTCACAACTATTTACAGCTAGTCCGAGGTTCTTGAAGAACCCCGGACAGTGGTATTTCCAGTTATTTCTCATTATTTAAGACATGAAAGAGCAATTTTTTAACTGGCTTGACAAATTGCTGATCGTCAACCTGTTTCTGGTGTTGGGCAGCTTTTTTTGGTTTGCGATCGCCCTCCTCGGTCGTCTTTTCGAGATTCCCCTAGGCTTAGATCTGTGGTATCGGCTGTGGGAGCCTCTGTTTACGCCAGCGATTGGGCTATTGATGGGATCTGCCATTCTTAGTGGTGTGAGTCGGTGGGTGAGCGATCGCATCGGTTGGGGCCAAGAGTAGGCATCCTGCCCCAACAGCAACGCCCCTCTACCCGTTAGGAGAGGCTTTTGCGAGAGGCTCAGCAGAACTAGGCCTCCCACAAAAGTATAGACTTTGTTGAACCCTATTATCCTTCTGGCCTTATCCTTCTGGACCGTAAAATAAACCGTTTTTAGACACCGAAAAATTTCGATTAGGCTGAAACGTATCAAAGACAAAGTTGGGATCACGCTTACTTCTCATGAGGTGAAGCATGGCTATTTCCTTGCCCAGATGACGGTCAGTGAGGCTTCCATCTGCCCAGTCATAAGCCCAGTCACGGTGGTCGTTTAGGGTACCAAAGTCATTATGAACACATCTGAGATGGCGCATGTGAATATCGCATCGTTCTATCACTTGAGACATGGCTTCTATCTTACGACGACCGTTTTCATCAAAACCAAAGCCACTCTTATGCGAGTTGAAAACCTTTTGATGATCAACACTTTGCTGATACAACAAGTTAATTTTATCCGTATTTTGATACAAGGTCATGTAACCTACCATCCGGTCTGTGCCTGAAATAATTTCGCCATCTTGGAAATTCTCGGCTGTCCAGAAACGACTCAGATTACCAACAATACTATCGGCATCAATGTATCCCCAGTAATCGAACTCCTTCAGGTAGTCAGAAAAAACATGGCCGAAGGTGGGTTTGAAATCACAAATTTTATAGGCACGAAAGCGATCGAACTCATAGTCTTTAATCGCCAGAGTGGTGCGAAATAAATCAAATACTTTAGACAGGCTCATCGGGTGAAACTCGATGGAACTTCCTTGGCAAAGGGTCCGATAAGATTGATGGGGAATATTCGTAAAGATTTTTAGCGTTATGTTTGAGTTTTTTGCGAACGATCCCAGAAAATACTTAAAATAAGATGGAAATTTTTTAGGACGAAACCAGCTTAACTTCTTTTTCTCATCAAAAAACGGCAGAACTAGGCAAATTGAGGGTTGTGTCATGTTCTTAACTTGGCTAAGAGGGTCGAACGATAGCGATTCGAAGTCAATCGTACAGGGCTAGACGTAGCGACTAGCGCGTTGAAATTGAATGAGTATATATCAAACACCCGACTGCGCAAGTATTTCAGGGATTATCCCATACCTTAACAGAGTGAAAACCGCCATCTTCCAATGATACTCTAGCTCAAAAATAAAGTATCAAGGGTAAATCAACGAATCGCGCTCACTGTGTTGTTCCCCCAATGTCATTTGTCCGAATAAACTCCTTACAAAATTAAACAAATCTACCGCAGCGTCGTATTTACCCGCAGAGTGGGCACAATAGAGTCAGCCTCAGTAAATGCACCAACGCGACCTTCAGTCTTCTATCTATGGCAAGTAGTCAGACCCTCTCTAAAAAGAAAAAGGCTAAGCTCAAGAAAAAGAAAAAGGCTAAGCTCAAGAAAAAAAAAGGCCAACAGCATGGAGCCAAGCTCCTTAGTAAGCGAGAGCAGCGTGCCCAGAAGAAAGAGCGCGATCGCCAATGGAAAGAGCTGAAGCAACACGTTACCAAGGCTGTAGGCTGTGGTCTTGCTTTGGGGATACTAGGTGCCATTGCCACTGACAACATACTCTTGATTGGCGCGGCCCCCATTGGCATCCTGGTCCTAGTCTTGGCCTACCAATATCCCCGCAAAGCCCTGTGGTTCTTTTTTCTCTATTTGCCCTTTAGTGGCACCGTCACCTACGCGATTGGGAACAGCCCCGTCTTACAACTGGCCAAAGATGGATTTTACTTCCCTGCTTTATTGAACCTTATCCAATACTGCCGTCAAAACAAGATTTCCATCGCGGTCAATAAACCCATTTGGACTGCTTTTTGCGCCATCCTCGGCTATTGCTGTCTCGTCGTCCTGTTTGTCAATGGTGCCCAGCAGTTTGAACCCAAAGTTCGTGGTATCCCCCTTGCGATGGGTATTTTGGGTCTGAAAGTCTTTCTCGGTTATGCTCCACTGATGGTATGTGTCTACTTTTTACTCAAAAGTAAAGAAGCGGTTGTCTTGTTGATGCGACTCAGTGCCATCGTTGTGATTGTTTGCTGCGGCTTATCGTTTGTGCAGTACACCATGTTGCTAACAGGGATTTGTCCCCCAACCGAGGGAACAGGCGATACCTTGTTCAAGGCATCATTAGATACCCGTTGTTTTGTCGGCGGGGCCTTACTCTACACTCCATCCCAGGGAGTCATCCGCTTGCCTGGAACCTTTGTTGCCCCGTGGCAGTGGGGCTGGTTTATGATTTCAGGCTCTTTCATGGCCTTTGCGGTCGCGTTTAATGACCCCAAAATTCCGTGGCGACTGGTGGGGGGAATGGCAATGGCGATTAATTTGGCTGCTGCGGTGATATCGGGACAGCGAATCGCCCTCGCGCTAGTGCCTGTTACCACTGTGATGCTGCTGGTGCTGACGGGCCAATTGGCGAACTTGAAGCGTTTTGTCCCACTGGCAGCGGTTTTGGGGATTGTTATTACCGTGGCGATCGCCCAAAACCCGACCCTAGTGGCCGAGCGACTAGAGAGTTTCGAGTCCCGCTGGAGGGCCTCTCCCCCCTATGCCTTTATCTCCCACCAGTTTGAATGGGCCATCCATGAACAGCGGGGATTTTTAGGCAGGGGCTTAGGGAAAGCGACCAATTCTGCCCGAGTCTTTGGTAAAACTGTCCTAGTTGAAACATACTATCCCAAGGTGATGTTTGAAGTTGGAATCGCTGGAGCACTCTTATTTTTAGGATTTGTGACAGTGATTACAATTCAGTGCTTCCAAGCCTATCGTTCGGTGAAAGATCCTCACTTAAGGGGATATGGAGCCGCCCTATGGGTGTTTGTCTTGATCAATAGTTACAACACTTACTACTATCCGCTCGATGTTGATCCAGTGGCTGTATATTACTGGTTTTTTGCTGGCGTGATCCTAAAGCTGCCAGCCATCGATCGGGAGCATCAAAAACGGATCAAACAGGCTGAGTTAGCTGAACTAGGGCTTGAACCCAAAGAAGCCCCTCCAATTCTGAAGAAAAAAGCATCAGCATGGTAGAAATTTAGTTGAAAGCTGTCATTGATTCAGTCCCATCCAATGCTTGCCTGATTTCATCTCATCCACCACTATCGGAGATTGCCCAGTGACCCTTCCATTTATTTCAGTCCTCATTCCTACCTACGGTCGTGAGCAAATTTTATGCGACACCATCGTGGATGTTCTCAAACAGGACTACCCTCAATATGAGGTAATTGTTGTAGACCAAACTGTTAACCATAGACCGGAAACCTTGACTTATCTGAAATCGGTCGCTGAAGCTGGCAAAATTCAGTGGCATCAAGTGCCTTGGGCAAGTTTACCAGGGGCACGCAACTACGGGGTCCGACGGGCCAAGGGAGAGGTGGTGTTGTTTTTGGATGATGATGTCCAACTCACTCCAGATTTTCTGGCTGCCCATGCCAAGAACTTTGAGCATTCAGAGATCGGTGCTGTTGCAGGGCGGGTGTTTGACCGCATGAAGTTGGCTGACTTTGACCCCAATTTACTGATTGAGGATTTGCCCCCGGAAGCTATGGACCCCGGCATTGCCTGGTACCATCTCAACCTGGTTCACACGATTAAGCCACAACGAGTGATTACGGCGCGGGGATGCAATATGTCCTTTCGGCGATCCTTATTTGAGGACCATAATATCTGGTTTGATGAGCGATTCCGGGGCAGTGCTGTACGGGAAGAGTCAGATTTTTGCTTGCGAATTCGTCAAACTGGATTGAAAATCTGGTATGATCCGGAGGCTCATTTGGTTCATCTAGGGGAAGAAAGTGGGGGATGTCATGATATTGGAACACGATCGCTCAAATACCAGATGACTTTCTATCACAATCACTTTTTAATGGCGATGAAAAACCTCACCTTGGGTCAGTTTTTGCGCCTTGCTGCCAAATTATTTGACTGCCACGTCCTCGGAAATCCCCCCTGCTATAAAAGCAAATCTCCCATCAAAATGCTCACCCGTGGTTGCTTCTACACCCTGGGGTTGGGGAGTGCGCTCAAAACCCGCATCCAGTCCCTCTGGAGCGATGGTCAAGTCTATACCAAACTTGACCAAGTATGAGATGATTGTAGACCGAACCTTCATCAAGCAGCCATGTCACTGGCCAATTGCTTTAGATATTCTTGATCGGTGATGAGATCAGCGGAAGATTCGACCCGATCCAGGAACACTTTACCTTCGAGGTGATCATATTCATGCTGTACAATCCGGGCCACAAATCCGGTGAACTGTTGCTGTTGGCGTTGTCCGGTGCGATCGGTGTAGGTAATGGCGATCGCTTCCGATCGAGGCACCAAGCCGCGAATCCCTGGGACACTTAAACACCCTTCCCAGTCTTTTACCAATTGGGTCGAACGATCCACGATTTTGGGGTTGAGCATGGGAACGGGGTCCATTTGGGGGGCGTGAGGATAGCGGGCATTGGGATGGGAGGCCACAATCATCAGGCGGCGAGAAATGCCAACTTGGGGGGCAGCAATGCCGACCCCATTACTTTGCTGTAATGTTATCAGCAACTCGTCAATGAGTGACTGGAGCCAAGGGTCTTGATAGGAGTAAATCGGCTCCGCAATTTGGCGCAACACCGGATTGCCAAGTTGCACAATTGGGTGGGAAGACAGGCTGGGATGAACTGCCGTTGTCATATAGACCTCCAAGTTGAGTGGTAAAGCGATTTTAAGCAGCGTCAAAGACGTATATTCACCCTGATTTCAGGGCCGCAGTTGAATTACAGAGCATTGACACCCCAACTTTTTTAAGGTTAGGGGCGCTAGCCCATTTGAGGTTGTTGGATATGGTAAGCGAAAGAGGGTTGAAGGAACCGTTCGTTATTAACAATTACTTAATCTTTACGTAGCCTATCCGTGATGACTCATCATTGATCACTGATCACAATATTTTCAGTGGTCACACCAGTTGTTCCCTGAAGAATCGCTAGGGTGAGGGTTGTGCTTCCCGGACCATTCCCATCAGCGTCAAGGCGGACCTGAGTACTACCGTTGGCTTCCACCAGTTGAACAAATGGGTTAACTCGTTGAAAGTCTGTCCCACCCGCAAAGGCAGCATCGGCGAAAATACCAGAGAGGTCAATCCTATCTCTGTTGGGATTGAATCCGCGAATGCGATCGCCCCCATCAGTTAGCCGATCATAAACAAAGGTATTTCGACCATTTCCCCCTAGCAAAAGATCCTTGCCTGCACCACCATTGAGAATATCGTTGCCCGTTTGTCCGGCAAGGCGATCGCGTCCAGCCCCGCCTTCTAAAATATCCCGATTTTTGCCGCCCCAGAGGCGATCGCCTCCGGTCCCACCTGTCAACCAGTCTTGACCCTTGCCTCCCTGGAGGCGATCGCGTCCAGCCCCGCCATTGAGGACATCTGGGCCATTGCCCCCTCGGAGGCGATCGCGTCCCCCATTGCCAAATAGTTGATCCTGGCCAAAGCGATTAGATGCGGACCCGCTGACAATAACGTCATTACCTGCTCCACCCACAATCCAATCGGCCTGAGACGTACCTCGCAGCACATCGTCATCAAATGTGCCCCGTGCCGTCACCGTTTCAGCTAGTTTTCGGGAAATAACCCCTGGAGGGGCGATGCCTAATGGATTTTCCACGGCACTATCATCTCTGTTTTGGGCGATCGGTGGGGGTGGTGAATCTGTTGGCTGTGGTGATTGTGGTGCCGTTAAGTTGGCGGCATCAGGGGAAATGACATCAGGTTCAACCGATGGAAAAATTGAATCAGAATTAGGATCAGAGTCAGGAGAGAGGAAGGCATCGGGAACGGAATTAGGGGTTGGGTTGGGTCCAGGCGTGGGATTAGAATTCGGCAACGAGTTGGGTGTGGGACTCGGTTCGGAAGTTGGATCGGGAGCGGGTGAAGAGATGGGGTCCGGTGTCGGTGTGGGATCAGGTGAAGAAATGGGGGCTGGTGTCGGTGTGGGATTAGGGGTAGGAATTGGATCAGGTGTGGGCGTAGGATCAGGTGGAGGAACGGAGTGAACGGTGATTACAAAGGTACGAGTGGGGGCCGATTGGGGGTCATTGGCTCCGTTGGTGGTGCCGTTATCGGTGGCGGTGACGGTGATGGTGGCCGTGCCACTGGTGGAGGAGTTGGGGGTGTAGGTGAGGTTGCCGTTGGGGGCGATCGCAGGCTGGATGCTAAACAGCTCATCATTATCAGTCGTGAGGTTAAAGTTGAGAATCTGGCCTGATTCGTCGCTACTACCACCGGGGTTGAGATGGGTGACAAAATTGGCGATCGCCTGTGCCCCCGCATTGGCCACCACTGTCTGATCGCCGGATAGGGTGAAGCTAGGACTATCGTTTACCTCGGTGATATGAACAGTCAGGGTTGTATCCACGTACTGACTGGTGGTATCCATAGCCCGAATCGTCAAGTTTGCCGTGCCATTGGTGTCTGCTGCAAAACTTAGGGTGAGTTGGTCCGTCTCTTGATTAATGGCCGTTGTGACCCAATCAGGATTGCTATTGGTCTGAATGGAGTAACGCAGATTGGCAGCATCCTCGTTATCGTTAAAGGCTGTCTGCAAGTCGAGAGTTTGGGCGATCGCATCCTCCGCCACCGTGACGGGACCAAGGCCCGTTGTCGTAGGAGCCTGATCATTGCCAAAGAAAAAGCTGACGGGAGTATTGGGATCATTCCAGCCCAGAGCGTGGGCACCTTTAGCCGTCCCCAAATCAGCATCAAAGACCATTGCATATTCAAACGGAGACCCAGACGAACTATCTACCACGGTCATCGCCTGCTTGTTGACTCCACGAGGCGCAAACATGGAATTGGCCTTGAGAATTATATTCCCACCGGCATCTAACCCTAGTTCTGTCGGTGCCAAGGAATTTGTTTTCCCGGTACCTAGCACGGAGCTGACAAAAGTGCCTTGACCACTCAAGTCTGTGTCCTGTAAGCCTGTAGCCGCATCTAGACGGGCGAGTACGGTTACTTTTGCCCCGCCGCCTGAACCATAGCTTTTCATCCAACCTTTGGACGATAGACTTTCTAGGCCACTCCCACCGCCATCCACGGAAAACGCAGCGTAGAAATCATCGCCGCCATCCCAAATCAAACCAAGGCCGCGCCCGTCTGGACCGCCTGTCTCATAGTCTTTGACGAACCACTGCACCGTATCCTCAACAAAACTAACCGCAAACGGATTTTGATTGTTGGGGGTCGCTTGGCGGGTACCAATGAAAATAGTCTGGTTACCCTGGGTGACTCTGGCCAATGGTGAAGCCATCAAGTCTGCTTTGAGGACAGCAGCGGTTTCGCCAACAGCGATATTGGAGACTAAACTATTGCTAAAGAGTGTATCCTTACCTTTAGTAATGACACCAGTCGTCACGGGAATAATTTGCTGAGGCATGATAAATCACTTGATCCAAATTGCTATGTGAAACTTGGTATGGCACCCAGCGATTCATCCACCCGTGTTGGCCGCTAAGTCAGTATTAACCGTTAACTATTCTTGCGATCAACGGGATTTGCTTGACATTGTACAAAGTGTGGTGGCGATCGCCCTCCTGATATCTGCGTAAATGAGCACGTTGGTGCTGCACTCGTCAAAAATCATCCGAAATTTCATCCTCTTTTTTGTTAAAAAAATCTCTTAATTGGGAATCCTATGCCCGTGTCACCATCACTAAATTTGCGAATTTGCTACGAATTTGCTGGGGGGGTTAGCAACTCAATGGTGGTCTCAACACATGAAGAACTTTTTATTCGGGAGATGTGGGTATGGCAACGGATCTATTTATTTCTGAATATGTTGAGGGCAGTAGCTTTAATAAAGCGATCGAGATTTTTAATGGCACGGGCGCAGCAATTGACCTGGAAGCAGGTGGGTATACCTTAGAAGTCTATTTCAATGGAGCCAGTTCCCCCAATCAAACCCTCAATCTCACAGGCACCATTGCGGATGGGGATGTTTTCGTTTTGGCCCACGGTTCTGCGGATGCCAGTATTCTTGCCGAGGCCGATGTCCAGAATAGTTTTGTGATTAACTTTAATGGTGATGACACGATTGTCCTGAGAAAAAATGGTGTCGTCATTGATGCGTTGGGTCAAATCGGCACCGATCCAGGTTCTTCTTGGCCCGGAGGGGGGGCTAACGTAACGTTACGTCGGCAATCTTCTATCACGGCTGGGGACAGCGATGCCGATAATGCCTTTGATGCTTCCACGGAGTGGGATCGTTTTGCTTCAGACACGTTTACGGGTTTGGGCAGCCATACTGTTGCTACCAGCCCCATCACCAAGATTCATGGGATTCAGGGCAACACGGACACCAGTGCGCTTGTGGGCCAGACCGTAACGATTGAGGCGATCGTCGTTGGGGACTTTCAAGACGGCGATAGTGATACAGGCCGGAATTTAAGCGGCTTCTATGTCCAAGAAGAAGATCCCGATGCCGATGGTAGTGTCCTCACCTCCGAGGGCATTTTTATTTTTGAGGGAGGAAACACCACCACTGATGTTAACCTGGGCGACTTGGTGCAGATTACCGGGACAGTGGCAGAATCTTTTGGCGAAACCCGACTGGATACCCTCACCGACATTACGGTCATCAGTTCCGGCAATACCTTACCCACCCCCGCCACTGTCTCCCTGCCTACTGCTACCACTAGCATTAGCCAAGACGGCGACTTCCAGCCTGATCTAGAAGCCTTTGAAGGCATGCGGGTTACGTTTGACCAACCGCTGACGATCACGGAGATGTTCCAACTCGATCGCTTTAACGAGATTAAGCTGAGCCAAGGGGGACGGCTAGAGCAGTTTACCCAAACCAATGCCCCTGATGTGGCAGGATATGCGGCCCATTTGGAAAGCATTGGCGATCGCACTATCACCTATGATGATGGTTTAAGCGAACAGAATGCGGCGATCGGGAACTTGGATGGTTTTGGCCCCAGCTTTAGTACCCTCACTGACATTCGCATGGGGGACACCCTCGATGATCTGTCTGGAGTCCTCAGCTATCAGTGGGCTGGGAATGCTGCCAGTGGAGCGACGTGGCGGGTGCGCTCCACCGTGGATGGCGAGAATACCTTTACCAAGGCCAATCCTCGCTCAGAGGAACCTGACGAGGTGGGCGGGACGCTCAAGGTGGCGAGCCTCAATGTGCTCAACTTTTTTGCCACGTTGGATGAAAACGGCAATCGAACGGCCAATAACAATGATCCCCGTGGCGCAGACAATGCTGTTGAGTTTGGCCGCCAGCTTGATAAGCTTGTTTCTACACTCCAGGCAATGGATGCGGATGTGGTTGGCCTGGTAGAGCTAGAGAATGACTTTCTGGATACATCTCCAGGTAATGCCATTAAGCAGTTGGTGGATCAGCTCAATGTGGTGATTGGAACTGACATCTATGATTGGGTTAAGCCGGGACCACAGTTTGTTGGAGATGATGCGATCGCCGTTGGGTTTATCTACAAGCCTGACACCGTTGGGTTAGTCGGCAATGCCGCCATCTTGGAGAGTAATGACTTCCTGGACCCCAATAACACGGGTGAATCTCGCAACCGAGCTGCCCTTGCCCAAACCTTTGAAGAGACCAACACAGGTGAAACATTCACCGCCGTCATCAACCACTTCAAATCCAAGGGTGACTCCGGCCTGGATAACGACAACGATGGGGTTCCCGATAATCCTGCCGATCCGGACAACGACCAGCTTGATGGTCAAGGCTACTGGAACGATACCCGCACCAAAGCCGCTCAAGCCCTTGCAGACTGGCTGGAGACCGACCCAACCGGCAGTGGTGATAGTGATTTTCTGATTTTGGGGGATCTCAATGCCTATGCGAAAGAAGACCCCATTACCACTTTAGAAAGTGAAGGTTACACTAACCTGGCCGCTACCTTTGTCGGGTCAGCCTCGCGCTCTTTTGTCTTTGAGGGTCAGACCGGAACCCTAGACTATAGCCTTGCTAATGCCAGCCTTTTGGCCCAAGTCACAGGCGCGACCGAATGGCATATCAACGCCGATGAACCCGATGCCATCGACTACAACACGGATTTTAACCGGGATGTTAGCATCTTCAACGGGGGTGTTCCCTACCGCTCTTCAGATCATGACCCCTTGGTAATTGGCTTAGCCTTGGGCCGCAGCAGCTTTATCATCACTGAAACGAACGACGACACCGTTGTCGATGAATCCGGCCTAACGGATACCTTCACCGTCGTGCTGGATCGACGGCCCACCACCAATGTGGAATTGACGATCACCAGCGCTGATACCGATGAAGTCACGGTTTCAGCCGCGCAACTGCTATTCACCCCTGACGATTGGAATAATCCCCAGACGGTGACAGTGACCGGAGTGGACGATGGCATTGCCGATACTGACCAAATCGTCGATGTGACTGTGGGGGTGGATAAGGCTGTCAGTGATGGCTCATTTGATGCGGTGCCGGATCAAACCGTGAGTGTGACCAATATCGAGTGCTTTGTGACGGGCACTCATATTCTGACTCCCAATGGTGATGTCCCAGTGGAAACGCTCAATATTGGCGATCGCGTCCTCACCGCAGCAGGGGAAGCCGTCCCCATCAAATGGATCGGTCGCCAAACGGTTGAACCAGCCCAAGTGGTCAATCCTTTGCGGGGCTATCCAATCTTGGTCAAAGCCGGGGCGCTGGGTCATCAACAACCCCAGCGTGATTTATATGTGTCCCCGGATCATGCGCTGTTGTTTGAGGGATTGTTGATCAATGCGGGAGCCTTGGTGAATCATTGCTCTATTCTCAAAACGACTCCCACTGAACCGTTCACCTATTACCATATTCAACTGCACCAGCATTCGTTGCTGGTCGCTGAGGGCACGGCGGCAGAGAGCTATCTGCCCCAAACCGAAAATCGCTCCTGGTACGATAACGGGGCTGATTATGCGTTGCTCTATCCCCACGACGATATCCTGACTTATTGGCCGATGCGTTACCCTCGCGTCAGCAGCAAGCGGCAATTGCCTCGATTTATCGCCAAAAAGCTGATGCAACTGGACCAAATGAACTCGATCAACGTGCTTGGGCAGGTTGGCTAGTGCTTGTACTCGATAGGTTCAGTTGTGAGCAAACGCGATCGCCCCATCCACTCACACCGCCAGCATAATGGAACACTGGTATTTGAGTGGGCGATCGCCTGCCATTATCATCACTTGCTCACATCGTTTACCGCCAACCCTTGCAATTTTGCGAGAAAACAGTAACAATGAATACAGAAAGTAAATCGTTCATCTTTCCATGCTGGAAAGACGGGAGTAGGAATTTTTCCGAAGGAACGCGCCTCTGACCGAACTACACAATACCTTTTGGAGGCAAATCCATGACTATGAACTATCGCGGCATCAAGCACGACATCGTATCCACCAAGAAGCAAACCAAGCCCGGAACCGTGAAGGAAACCTACCGGGGAATTGCGCTATTCAATCGCGTGGTTAAAGGCTAGTTTGTGTGAGTTTATTCTGTTTCCGTTTTAGAGTTTGAGGAACACTGAACCCCTGCTGTTGGTGGGGGTTTTCTGGTGCTTGGGGGATCGGCTCATGGTACGCTAGCTTTGCGATCGCCCTGCTTACGGTCATCCCACTTACCATCACGCTAATTACCGTCACGCCAATGATGAAATATGTCGAATCTATGGGATAACTTATTTAAAAATGAGGGGACTTGGCTCGGAAGTTTCACCAGCTTAACCCCCGATGGCACAGTCGTCAGCGATACCCCATCCCGTCTAAGCTTAGAACGCACCAGTGCCACCAGTGCCCGTTTTCAGGTGACTCGCTATCCCCAAGATGCCCCGCCCCAAGACACAAAGACCGAGTTTAAGAGTATCAACCAAGCGAGTCTATTTTGTGAGGATGGGTCGTTTACAAAGGGGTCGGTCCAATGGAATCGTTTGGCCAAATTTGGGACCGAGTTCGGACTAACGCTACCCAACGCTCGTTTGCGGCTGGTTCAACTGTTTGCACCGGGGGGAGCTATCGATCAACTGGTCCTAATCCGCGAAATTAGGGAAGGACAGGAACCCGAAGTGCGATCGCCCCTCTCGGTTGATCAACTGGTGGGAACTTGGCGTGGACAGGCTGTGACCTATTTTCGGGACTGGTACATCGCTGATCCGATTGAGACTGAAACGGTGATTACAGCGCGATCGCTCGGCATGGGGCAAATGGGGCGGATCGGATCAGACTCTCAGCCATGGGAGGCCAAACTCAGCGGTTCTCGGTTGCTGTTGACGCAAGACAGCCTCGATTATCAACTATTGCTGGTGCCCAACGGGGGATCCTCTCTGTGCCCCCAACAGCTCCAATCCCGCACGGCCTTTGGCTGTGAGTTGGGCTGGCTGACCAGTCCCACAACGAGACTGCGGCTGATTCGCCAGTATGACACGAACGGCAGTTGGGCACATCAAACTTGGATTATGGAGACTAAGGTGGTTTAAGGGGTAGGGAGTGGGGGAGTGGGGGAGTGGGGAGTGGGGAGGGGGGGTGTGGGGGCATTGAGGAAGTGGGGGGGTGGGGAGTTGGGAGTGATGGGAAGGGGACGGTTGTGGCCAGCCGTGGCATTTGGGTTAATGACAATGTTGTCGAGTATGGGCGCTAGGGCGATCGCGCTTTGTCCGGCTGAGTTGGGCGATCGCATCACTGGCATCACTCAGCAATCTGCCTTTGAACGGGCACGGTGGGGCATCTTGGTCCAACCATTGACATCATCTCCCACTGCCCCCGCTATTACCCTGTATGAACAAGCGGCAACCCAGTATTTTGTCCCTGCTTCCAATGTCAAACTGCTCACCACAGCGGCGGCTTTGGCCTATCTGGGTCCCAGTTTTCGCGTCCATACCTCGGCCTACCTGGAGTCCCCATCCCTTAATTCTGCTACCCAACTCAACTCCTTGCCTGACTTGCGGGTGGTAGGCCAAGGTGATCCGAGTTTGACCTCTGCCAGCTTGCTGACATTGGCCCAGCAGGTGCGCGATCGCGGTATCACAACCATTAATCGCCTGATCTTAGACGACCATTATTTTCAGGGCAATCCGGTCAATTCCACTTGGGAATGGGAAGATGTGCAGGCGGGGTACGGTGCCCCGACCAACAGTTTGATCGTGAATCACAATGCCATTGAGGTGTTTCTTGATCCCCAGACGGTAGACCAGCCACTACGGTTAGAGTGGGCCAACCCCAACGATGGAGAGGGCTGGCAAGTGGTGAACCGCTCGACCACAGTACAAGCAGGGGCGAATCGTGTCTGGGTGGGGCGTGACTTGGGCCGACCGATTCTGTACATTGACGGTCAGTTGCGGTTGGGGGCCAATCGAGATGTCTCAGCGATCGCCATTCCTGACCCCACAGCCCATTTTGGGCGGCAGTTGCGCCAAGCCTTGGGCCAAGTGGGCATTACCATAGCCACAGTGGAAACCGTGAGCGATCGCCCTACCGCTCCGTCCACTTTTTCACAGACGACAGCGGCGATCGCCTCTCTGCCCTCTCCCCTTCTGCCCCAATGGCTCCAGTGGGCCAACCAAGACAGTGATAACTTGGCCACAGAATCTTTGCTACGGCAGTTAGGGGCCATTCGTCCCCTCCATCTTAATTCAGCGTCTAGGGAGTCAACCTTGGCGGATAGTCTTGCCCAACTTGAACGGATTCTGAGCCCGTTGGGAGTCGATTCAGCCGGGTATCAAATTGCGGACGGGTCAGGTCTTTCTCGGCGCAATTGGGTTAGCCCAACTACGTTGGTGCAAACCCTACAGGCAATGGCCCATCATCCATCTGCGGCGGTGTATCGGGATTCGTTGGCGATCGCCGCCACTACAGGGACGCTGCGATCGCGCTTCCAAAATACCCCGGTCGCCGGACACCTGTGGGGAAAATCCGGGGGGTTGACGGGGGTGGCTTCATTGTCAGGGTATCTGGAACCACCCAACTACGAGCCGCTGGTGTTTAGCATTATCGTCAACTACTCGCCTCAGAGCGGGCGGGTGAATCGCCAAGCCATTGATGACATGGTGCTAGCGATCGCCCAACTCCAACCCTGTGGCAATCCCTAATTCCACTCACTTTTTCCGTTTGCGGCGCGATCGCCGAGCATTGGTCACACTGTAGGGCAAAACGCCTACCAGTGACGCAAACACCTCATCGGGAATGCGCGTAATCGTGTCTTGATCAAAATAAGACTCAAACTGCTTCAATACAATCTGCGCCCGCTTGATCGGTACCTTATTTTCAGTAAATTGATGGGTCAGCCGAATCCACTGGAGCCGGATTTTATAGGCTTCCTGGCGCTCCTCATGGTTAGCGGGTTCTAGCAGCAACAGATTCCCCACAGGCAGAACCTCTTGGCAATCCAAATCAACATCGCCCCCGACTGCTGCCCCTGGCCCAGCAAACTCAGCGTGATATTTTTTGTACAAGATGAGGCCGTTGCGACGACGACGATCCACTATCATCAACTGCCCCTCTTGCATTTTTTCAAGGAGACGATTTACGTCCATCCGGACCATAACTCCACAGCGATCTACTACGCTAAAACCTTCTCAACCCTAGCCTCACTTCCAGGGCACTTGAGGGCAAAAATTTTCTCTATCGCCTCGGATACCACTTTATCAGGGGTGGATGCGCCTGAAGTCACTCCCACCACAATATCGCCGTCTGACAACCACTGATCCTGCGTCTCCACTGGTTTGTCGAGGGGTTTGTGGGCAATTTGGTTCCCCGGCCCGATGCAATCGGCACTATCAATGTGGAAGGAGGGAATGTTGTATTCTACGGCGATTTCTTGCAGGTGGGTGGTGTTAGATGAATTGTAGCCACCAATCACTACCATCAGATCCAAATCCTTCCGCACCAGATCATACATGGCATCTTGGCGCTCTTGGGTGGCATCACAAATGGTGTTGAAACTCATGAAATGGTCGTTGAGGGTCTCAGTGCCGTATTTTTGCATCATGGTGCGCTCAAACAGTTTGCCAATGGCTTCGGTTTCCCCTTTGAGCATGGTCGTTTGGTTGGCGACCCCTAACTTAATCAAATCCTGGTCGGGATCAAACCCGTCGGAATGGGCATGGCGGAACTTGGCCATGAACTCATCGCGATCGCCCCCGTGCAAAACGTAGTCACACACATACTGGGCTTCGGCCATGTTAAGAACCACCAGATAAGTTCCCGCAAATGAACTGGTGGCCACGGTTTCCTCATGCTTATACTTACCGTGGATGATGGAGGTATGTTGCTTTTTCTTGTGCTTTTCCACTGAGTTCCAAACTTTGGAGACCCAGGGACAAGTCGTGTCAACAATCGTACAACCCCGGTCATTCAACAGCATCATTTCCTGAACACTGGCTCCAAAGGCAGGGAGAATGACCACATCTCCTTGCTGCACCCCAGAGAAATCCTTTTGGCCCTGATGAACCTGGACAAATTCCACGTTCATCTCTTTGAGCCGTTGGTTCACCGATGGATTATGGATAATTTCATTGGTAATCCAGATCTTTTCGGTGGGGAACTGTTTGCGAGTTTCATAGGCCATTGCCACCGCCCGCTCTACCCCCCAGCAAAATCCAAATGATTCGGCTAGGTGAATGGTGACAGGACCACGGGTGAGAGCATAATTGTTGTCGCGGATAATCTGAATCAGATTGCTCTGGTATTCAGTATCCATCATGCCCGATACTTCGTCTTTGTGGCCGAAGCCGTTGCGGTAGTAGTTATCGGAGTGATTGAGCGATCGCTTAAATGCTTTTGTATCCATATCTTTAGTTGCCCGTGCTCCTATACCCGTTCATTCTCACTGTTTTTCTTTAGACTACCAGACCAGCTTGAACTGATGGGGCTTTCTGTTGTTTTTTTCCATTGGTTTTCCATTGGGATCTTACGAGGGTTAGGGTTGGCGATCGCCGCCAGCATTCAGCAGATTCTTGGCATCAACCAGGTGGACAATAACCTGGTTGCCGATCCAGCGACCATTACTACCCGTCTCTATTTTGAACCCGATTCCAGTCAAATTCGTCCCGAAGACTTTGAGGATAAGCTCACCCCGATCGCGACTTGGCTGAGAACCTACCCAACCGTGACTCTTCAGATCGCGGGTTATGCCCACCCAGACGAAATCGATGATCCGAAAGCTCTTGCCTACGCCCGTGCCCAATCGGTGCAAGTGGCTCTGGAAGAGCAAGGCATCGATCTGCGCCGCCTATCGATCAGCAGCCCCGTGGCCCCTCCTCCTGGTGTTACCCCTAGTCATCCTCAATGGCGTTACCAAACTGTCTTGTTTGAACTCAACTAGTCGCTAACCTTACGGATTTTAGGGGCTAACCCTGCCACTAGCGGGAGGAGAGGCGACGCCAGCATAAAGGATCTCAATGGGAGAGGCGATCGCAATAGGGTCGCCTCTCCAACAGACTGTCAAGGGTTTACCGCTGAGAAGCCGTCATCGCTGGAGCCGCTAATGCATCGGCCAACTGGCGTACTGCTGCGGTCATCGCGACTTCACTGTTCAACTTATTCACCGCTGATCCAACCCCAATGCCCGATGCCCCAGCCGCGATCGCCATCGGTGCGGTCACACTGGACAACCCAGAAGCACACAGCACGGGCACATCGACCACGCGGGAAATTTCATAGGCTGCCGCCAAAGTCGGTGTGGCTTTTTCAATCAAGCCTAATGCCCCGGCATGGGAGGGCTGGCTACTGGTGCCCCCTTCGGTTTGGATAATATCCGCCCCTGCGGCCACCAGTTGTTCAGCCAGGTGGGCCTGCTGATCCAGTTCCAAGATATGGGGAACGGTGACAGACAAGGTGATATGAGGGAGGAGCGATCGCGTCTGTTGGGTCAGGGCCAACACCTCAGCCGCCTCAAACCGTCGCCCTTGGGCATAAAACGCATCAAAATTGCCAATTTCAATCAAATCAGCCCCGGCAGCCACCGCCAGCACAAACTGTTCTGGGTCCACCGCTGACACACAAATGGGCAAATGGGTCAGTGGACGAATCGCACTCACCAACTCCGCCGCCGCTGCAATATCCACAAACGTGGCCCCACCCAACTCTGCCGCACGGACCACCGCCGCCACATGCTCTTGGTCAAAGTTGGTCAGCCCACTGATAATTTTCAACGCCCGCTTCTCAGCGAAGGCCGCTTCCAGCGTGGAATGAATCGTCATAGGTATTCTCTACATTTCGTCACATCAGATATGGAACGAGTCGTTTCTCAGTAGGGGCGATCGCCACCCCACAGTCTTCGCGCCTCATCGCCAATCATCCTATCGTAAACTGGGAGAATCCCTAGAGTCCCAACAATGCAACGGAACGATACTCTCGTTCAAATTCGCTGCATTCAAACTAGCCCTCGCAACACCCCGACATACACCCCCTGAATCTCCACCCGCGTCGCCGCCACTGACATCGGATGATAATCGGGATTGGCAGGTTTCAGCGTCACCACCCCATCGGCCATGTGATAGTACTTGAGTGTGGTTTTATCCTCCACCCGTGCCGCCACAATGGTGCCATTTTTAACCCGCTTGGCATCGTGCGGCAGCGTTAAAATCACCACATCTTGATCGGCAATCATTGCCCCCATCATGCTGTCGCCCCGCACCCGTAACGCAAAAAACTGGGAAATCTCGTATCGGGACCACTTGGAGTGTTTCAGTAGCTTGAATAAATCAAACGATTCATCTACCACATCATCGGGAAACACTTCCATCAAACTGTGGGCTGAAATCACACCTTTGATGGAAGTGACTTGAGTCGGCCTGAGAATTTGGTACGATCGCGCCTTCCTCGGAGTCCAATCAAGCCAGCCCCACTCCCTCAAAGTATCTAACTGACGCTGCATAGACGAGGGAGAGCGGTACCCCAAGGCTTTCGCCATTTCTCGCACCGATGGTGCATATTGGTGATGATTGATATACGTTTCGATCCAGGCAAACAACTGTTCAGGTGAAATACGGGGCTTAGACATAATCGTGAACCCATAGAGTATGGTGCTATCGTACTATACTACCGGGCAGATTCGGAGACGCGATCGCCCCTCAAGAATCCATTACAGGCATCTAGCCCTCAGAAATGGACTACAATAAAGCGACTCTTGTGTACAGAGATAGCCTATGGTCTTTCGCTTCAACGAACGATACATCAGTCTTCTGACTGATTTTGGCTTCAAGCGCGTCTTTGGCACTGAAGCCAATAAGCAATTCACCATTGACTTTTTAAACACCCTCCTGCCCGATCATCACCACATTCAGGATCTTTCGTTCAAGAATAATGAGAATTTGGGCCTGACTCCCCTAGACCGTCGCGCCATTTTTGATGTGTTTTGTGAAGGGGCTAACGGCGAACAATTCATCGTTGAAATGCAGCGTACCCCAAAAGCCTTTTACAAAGATAGAAGTCTTTTCTACGCCACCTTCCCCATTCAAGAACAGTCCACCAGAGGAGACTGGGATTACCAATTACCCACTGTGTACTCGGTGTCAGTTTTAGATTTTGTGATGAATCAACAGACCCAGGAGCAGAAACAGCAAAAACAACACCGATTGATTCATCGTGTTGAACTCAAAGATGATGATGGCGACTGTTTCTACAATAAACTGGCGTTTATCTACATTGAATTACCCAAGTTCAAGAAGACTCTTGATCAGCTTCGTTCTCAGGAGGATAAATGGATTTACCTCTTGCGCCATCTGCCAGAGCTGGACCAGCAACCGCAACCCCTAGTTGAACCCATTTTTGATGAGCTGTTTGAAGTGGCTGAAATTGCTAGATTTCCCCCCGATGAGCAGGATAGGTATCAAGCGGCGCTAAAAGCCTACCGAGACTTCCAGAATGTTGTGAACACTGCAATCCAGGAAGCAGAAGAAAAAGCAGAAGCTAGAGGGCTGGCCAGAGGGCTTGAGCAAGGAATTAGACAGGGTGTGGAACAGGAGCGATCGCGTTTAATTTCCCAACAACGTGCTTTTGTCCTTAGACTGATGACCCGACAATTTGATCCCATCCCCGATGAGTTCTTCCCCCTCATTCAACACTTATCCCTGGATGACCTGGAAGCGTTGACCGATGCGTTGCTCAACTTCAACCACATCGATGAGTTTAGGGAGTGGTTGAATGAACATCCATTGATATAAGGGATTTGTTAATGAAAAAGATAAGCTAAAACTATTTTAGTTTGCGTATTTTGGTGGCTGAACC
>JBFRWC010000480.1:0-4779 GCA_051439365.1 Leptolyngbyaceae cyanobacterium | reverse complement strand
CTACTTCAAATCAGTACTCACGCAAAAACAACAGGAAATGTTAGTGCTTAAGCAGCAGAACTGGCAAGATCGGGCGATCGCCCAAGAAATTGGCTGTACAATTACTCAGATGCACAAGCAATGGTCGAAGTTATTGGAAAAGGCATGGGACATTCGCAATAATTTAGTATCCGGAACAAACATCGAAGGCAATGAATAGAGATGCAGATGTCGCCCAAGAATTCTTGGCGTGGCTGTTACAAAATCCGACCTCAGATCAACCCTTGGAACCATCAGGGGATTTAACTGGTGATACCACCAGTGCTCATGAGTCTACTGGCGTGCATACTTCTGAGGTCTTGAACCCGACCGATCACACTATGAACCCAGCCCATCGTCATGATGAGACTCAAAACGCCATGTTAACTAATTTTAGCCAACCTCATTGGCCATCCTCAGTCCAACCTAATGTTGAGGATGCCTTATTGTTTGAACTCGGAGACATGTCTGCTGTGCAAGATCGTTTTTACGCTGTATTGAAGCGTCGGCTACGAGCCGAAATCCAACAAAATCCACCACTTTTCCCCTGGGAGAGTGAAATACTGGCCTATGAAACCGATTCTGTTCCTGCCACCGTTGTGCCTGTGGCTGCGTGGATGAAACAGATTCAAGACCGTTTACCCGTTCCGATGTCAGAACAGACGCTGGCAACGTTATTTAGTCAGTGTCAGACCATGGTGCATCGTTCTCTACAACAGGGTGCCAAATTGGTTCAGACCGTGGAATCGCTATTTCCCGGTGAAGACGAAATGCTAACCTATCTGGCGCGACTGGTACTTGCGCCTAGCTTCCGGGATGGGGGCGATCGCCTTCCCACGGATGGATTTCCTGTCCATTATGATGTTGCTACACCCGTGCAACAGATGGCTCTCTCCCTAATTACGGTCTCTGAAATTTTTGATGCCCTCACCCTCAAGGTGTCCCAACAGCAGCCCCGTGCTGTGCAACAGTGGCCAACTGGTGATAGCTCCATTGATATATCTGTAGTGTATAAGTCCCAGGCGACTACCCCCCATTTACGGGTAGAAGGGCGACTTCCTGGCGCAGGCCATTTGGTTCTAAGTGGCTCTGCTGGTGAGGCCAGAAGCCACCGTTCGGAGGCCGGATGTACCTGTGTTGAACTATTTGATACTCAACCGGGTCAGGTTTACCAGTTGACCATTCAACTCAATGACGATGCCCAATCGCCTCTGGTCTTGGCTGTTCAGGTCGTTGATTAATCGCTTATGGTGATTCCTCATTGGTGAACACGTTGTTAGGATTTTTCTGCTGAGTAGTAGAAAAATAGCTTTATCGGTGCTACCTGAAGTGACCCTAGTCCTAGCCTGGGCTGGATGAAGTCATGCTAACGCTACATCATTGGGGGGCGGCGGGTTATGCCCACCGTCCCCCAGTGTTATTGGATAATTCCATAAAACCGATAATTTTAGAATCAGGGTGTACCTACATGACCTGTGTTCCCAGAAATAACATTGCACTATCACTGCTGCCTCCATGGAATTGTTTCGCCTTCAAACGAAATCCATACGAAGAAACAATATTGAACAAATAAAACCCCAGTTGGTATCTATTTATGATGAATGGCTCGTAATTGTTGACATTTTCTGGTATGTGCTTAGTGTGGAGTCTAGGTGCTAGAGTCTACACTAAAGAAATTGTCTCCAAGTATTTCGATGGAATCAGTGTTGAATCATGGCACATTCTATAAAGCGGTCGATGTCAAACTCAACAGAATCGCGCAACCACACTGCGGGACAGGGAACACCATTAGCCCGGTGGGTCAAGCATCATGAGCAACAGCTTCACCTATCAATTAAAGGTCGGGTTCGTGGCCAGAGTTTTCATTTGCTGTGTGAATCCAACGATGTCACTGTTGAAGAGGCTCCGTCTCAACGCTCGGTTCATCAATACTTTCAGGCTAATGTCGATAGTGCTGAACTTAGCCAAAGTCTAGGAACTGGCACATCCCGAATACGTCATATCTGGCTGTATGGTCGCGTGAAAAATGCTAAGCAGCCAGCTTGGAAGATATCAATGCCATTACCACTCATCCATTCGGCTTCTGGCGCTTCATCGTTTTCCTCTGATCCACCTTCCTCTAGTTTGCAGTCCGCTGCATCTGGTTCGGCACTGGCTAGGATATCCCAGCATGACGATATTTACAGTTTGGCTGAACAAGGTGATCCCCAGGCGATCGCCCACTATCTTCATCATGTCCTGATGGGTTTGGGCTTGAATGCCAGAATTCGGATCAAGCTCCAGACCGATCGGCCCAACACTAGCAAAGATCGCCTGTGGATTACCTGCCGAGGAACCTATAGCCCTGCGGCGGCGTTTGTTGGTGAACCAGTGGCCCGCCAACTGCGTTCCCTATCGCTAGCGAACGTTGAGGATGCCTTACTCAAGTTTCAGGTCACAGGTGAGGATACTCCGGCTTGGGTGCTGCGGATTGACCTGACTCCCCAAGAAGAAATGCTGCGAGAGTGGGCGCGTTGGGGCGATGTCGAGGCTATTAGTCGTCTGGTTAATCAGCGTCTGCGATCGCATCAAAGTCAGTTGCTTGAAGCCAGCCTAAAAGACATCACCTTACATCTGAGTTGTGCAGCGGAGAAGACCCCAACCCCAACAGAAGCTGTGTCCTTAACCGAAGCTGAACCCAGTGCAGCTACTGTCGAGCAACCGGATCATTCAGCCTCTGAAGCCGATACTCTGGATTCCCAAGCCATCAGTGATTCTATTACTCAGTTACTTGCAGAATTGGCTCCCCAGGGAATTCATGGAGCTGTGGTCTATGGGCAGCATCAAAACAACGAAACCCCAGCATGGGTAGAATGGTTGGATTTACCTGCCAAAAGCCAGTTAGACCGTAGCGTTAGCCCTTTGGAATTGGCCAACAATGGGGACGATGCCGCGATCGCCTTTTTATTGCGGCGTTTGCTCAATCCTGATTTGAACGTGCAACTGGCCACCGGGGGCATTCGGGTCCAGGTGTTGGCGAAACAGCAAATGTTGTATGTGATGTGTGATGCCCCATCCTGCCCCGCCAAGGACGATATTGCCGCCCAAGTAGAAAAACTGTTGCGATCGCTTGAACTTCCGGGCTTTGTTGGCATTCGGCTCTATGGTCGGCGAGCCGGACAACATAAACCCCGCTGGCATCACCCGATTGATTTGGTGCCATTAACGCCGATGGTGCCCGAACCTGCACCCCAATTTGCTGCAACCGATGCTTATGTTACTGAGTTGGTGACACCATCGTCCGAGCCAGCGCTGCGACCTGACTTGACCCCAACTGATCTGTGGAATCGTTGGCGACGTTGGCGGCAGCAACTGGTGGGGGGAATGCGGCGATCGCTACTCTCCACTCGTTTAGTCGTACCCACGAAGGACAGCCCTGAGCTGGCGGTGCGATCCACTCCCAAGAATGCTACCGTTAAGACGGCCATCGTTTGGTCTGCGGTGGGAGTGTTGGCTCTGATTCAAGCGGATCTGGGCTTGGGACAACTCACCCGTTGGATGGAAAACCGAGCCACTGAACAGTATGAGTCTGACCAAGGATTGGCGATCGCCCCACCCACAACTAGGGAGCCAGTCATCTTTGATGATCCAGCCGATACGTCCACTGGAATGCCCCTTGATGCCGCCAGTGACTCCGCCGCGAAATTTCCCTCATTCCTCGATGGATTCTCTGAATCTAGCCCAGAGGAAACGGCAACTGCCGGAGAAGACCAACCCATTGGCGTCATTCACAGTGCCGATGGTGTGAATGATGAGGTTTTTGATAACAGTGGGTTTATCGTTGAGGCAGAAGAATCGGCACCCGTTTCGCCCCTCTCTCTCCAAGACAATGAGAGTGTGTGGATGATGCATTCCGCCGCCACTGCCCAAATTGCTGAAACATTGGCCGAATCACCCTATCCCAGTTTTAACAGCGATCAGTTGGATTACAAACTGGCTCTTTATTACCAGCGCTTATTAGAAGTGGGGCCACCTGATGTGTTGATTTTAGGTAGCTCACGGGCGCTGCGAGGCGTTGATCCCATCAAGCTGGAGCAGGAACTAGCTGATTTAGGCTATCCCGATGCCGATGTGTTTAACTTTGGGGTGAATGGGGCAACAGCTCAAGTGGTTGAGCTAATCGTGCAGCATATCCTGCTGCCCGAACAGTTACCCAAACTAATTGTTTGGGCTGATGGCGCACGAGCTTTCAACAGTGGCCGCGATGATCGCACTTTCAACGGGATCGTAGCATCTGAGGGATATGAGCAGTTATTAGATGGGTCGTTAGAGTTGCCCTCGGTGGTGGCTACGGTCAATCGCACCCCATTGGCGACAGGGCTGGGATCTACGGGGTTGGACAATGACAAGCCGGAAACCATTAACACCCTGGCTCGATCGCTGTCCAAGAGCTATGCAGAACTGGATGATCGGCTCAGTGATCTATTGGCGACTATTTCGACCTCCTACAATGAGCGCGATCGCCTCAAAATGGCGGTGAAACAGGGGCTAACCCTGTTGTTGCCGTCCCCCCCAACTGGTGCGACTTCAGTTGAACTAGCGGAAACTCGCCAACCGCTTGACAATCCAGAAAATGTCTTCGATGGCACATCTGAGGCATTATCCCCCAATAGCCCTGATGTAGATGTTTTAATAGGGTTAGAAGGCGATCGCGCTACGCTAACCTATTTTGATTCTCCAGCCAGCTTAAGCGCCATCGACAACATTGACCCCAATGGGTTT
>JBFRWC010000479.1:0-12919 GCA_051439365.1 Leptolyngbyaceae cyanobacterium | reverse complement strand
GACATTTTCAATTCTTAAAGATTGGTAATATTCTGTAGAGCAGGTATAAACGAGCAAGATTTCCGTCTTGAGCACTGTTACTTCGGGATCTACCAATAGAAAAGACCCCAAAGGTGAAAGGCTCTGCCACTCACCGGGGCCTGTATCTCTTTGCAAGTCCCTATTTACTGAAGTTATTGTCAAATAGTAGAACTACTGCACCATAAAGCATCTAAATCATGGCCATTCCCCTGGAATCAAAAGACGAGCAGTTTGCAGTGATTGAAGCTAATGCTACACAAATTGGTGCGATCGCCCACAGTGGCTATGCCACCACCAATGAAAAGGGCACCGTAGTTATTTTTCGCCAGCTAGAGAACAACAGCACTGTTCTCGAAGATTGGCAAATTAAGTAACGTCCCATTACCCAAATTGAAACTCTCATTAGTGACTGGAAATCGGTGGGGTTACAGGATATGCTGATCCGTTACAATCCTGAGGTATCGGTTGTCTGCACCTTTCTGTATCCCAACGGAGCCCACGCCAGCTACCACTTTGTAATTGATTCTTAGGAACGGAGATCTAGGGATTCTGGGAGTTTGTTATTGGCTGGTCTCCTGGATTCGGGTTTAGATAACCGAAGGGCAAGTTTACTTCACCTATTGCGCTGCGAAGGTAAACAGGGGTATCATTAAAAGCTGTGCTAATTAGAATAGATTCATGCCTAAACTTAAGACTCGCAGAGCTGCTGCAAAGCGCTTTCGTCGCAGTGGTTCTGGAAAAATCATGCGTCGGAAAGCGTTCAAAAATCACTTGCTAGAGCATAAAACAACTGCTCGCAAGTCCAAGTTGTCTAAGATTGCTGTCCTCGACGAGGCCGATAAGGGAAATGTAGAACTGATGTTGCCCTATCTCTAAGAGATGGTTTCATTGGTAGCCATTGCCTCTAGTTGGTAGATTCGTCTAGTTCAAATGTATCTCGTTTAGTTTATTTAGTAGGAATAGGAAAGCGCTAAAATGCCACGGGTAAAGCGCGGCAACGTTGCCAGAAAACGCCGCAAAAAAATACTTAAACTGGCAAAGGGGTTCCGGGGTTCACATTCCAAGTTGTTCCGGACCGCTAATCAACAAGTCATGAAAGCATTGCGGTATGCCTACCGCGATCGCCGCAATCGGAAGCGGGATTTTCGTCGGCTTTGGATCACGAGAATCAACGCGGCTGCTCGGCTCAATGGCGTGAGCTACAGCAAGCTCATCGGTCAAATGAAAATCGCCAACATCGACATCAACCGCAAAATGTTGGCTCAAATGGCAGTGCTTGATCCCGATGGCTTTGCCAAGGTGGTAGAAGCTGCGGTTGCGGCGAGTCGATAAATTTGGGTTGGAGCGTTGAAGCGTTGGAGCGTTGAAGAGTTGGAGTGTTGAAGAGTTGGAGTGTTGATAGAGTTGGAGCGTTCATCGATTCGTAGGGTGTCGTTAGCGTCAGCGTAGCGCACCGAGCCTGACTTGAGAGCGTCCTTCAGGTCTTATCTTTATCCGAACTTCTACTCCCGATAGCTCCTTTGCTCCTATTGGATTGCCTGGATGAAAAGAGCGTAGTGTGCCAAGTGATGAGGTGTGAGCGATCGCAACCCTTTACCCCACAACACTGCGCTCTTTTCAATGAATCAAGTAAAATCATTGGATCAAGGCCAAAACAGAGGATGAACGGACGGTGATGAGACGAACGTGGGGCGGGCCACGCTGGGTGGTCATCATTGTAGAAATGCTGGTGGGAACGGCTTTGGCCCTCAGTCCTGGTTCAGGCAGCGTCGGGGCCGAATTGAGTGAAATCTTGGAGCGCGGCCACCTAGTCGTCGGGGTCAAGGACAACGTGCGGCCTATGGGATTCCAGGATGACTCTGGGGCGTTAGTTGGGTTTGAAATTGATCTTGCTCGTCAACTGGCCCTGGAAATTCTGGGGGATGCCAATGCGGTTCAGTTGCAACCTGTGGCTAATCGCGATCGCCTCCCGACGCTCCTCGGTGATGAGGTGGATGTGCTGATTGCCCGGATGTCTGTGACGACCCCCCGCGCTCGGTTAGTAGACTTTAGCTTACCTTACTATCTGGATGGTACCGCCTTGGTGACACGCTTGCCCGAATTTGCCGATGTCTTTGATTTGGCAGGCCAAAACCTTGGAGTTTTAGAGGGTTCCAGTACCATTGACGTGGTGCGATCGCGCTTGCCAGGAGTGGAACTGGTGGGTGTGGAATCTTACCAAGCGGCTTTAGAAGGGTTGGAAACTGGAGCGATCGCGGCCTTTGCTGCGGATGTGAGTGTGCTCAGCGGCTGGGTGCAGGATTATCCCCAGTACCGGATTCTGCCGACGTTATTATCGGGGGATGCCTTGGCGATCGCCATGCCACGGGGGCTGCAATATCAGGAGTTACGGCAAGAAGTTGATACCGCTGTAGAAAGCTGGACTGAAACTGGTTGGTTACAAGACCGCATGGAACATTGGGGTTTACCCTGACATGTCAGCTTAGCAGATTGCAATTTGTATTAAAGCCCAGGCAGTTGCCCCCAAGCGGATAGCAATCAGGTAAGCTATTCGATGGTGTGTCATGGCGGCAGGCTTGAGGCTACCCAGAACACCCAGCCGTTGGTAAACTCAATTTGACATAATATTTGCTTATACTGCTATGGAATTTCTTGAAAACAGCAACTTGCCCCTGGTTTATCTGGGTATTTTAATTGGCTTGTTGGCGATCGCAGCCATTTTTCTATTTCGCCAAGTGTTTAAAACCCGCCGGGTTGAAAGCACGTTTACCCGACTTCAGCGCAAGCTGACGCAAGAAAAAGGAACGGCCCAGGAATATTACCAGTTGGGGAGTATCTATCTGGACAAGCGCCTTTATGCTCCCGCCATTGACTTGTTTAAGCGTGCTCTCAAGGCAAAGGATTTGGAAGGGGAAGAGAATATTGCCCTCATTTACAACGCTCTTGGTTATACCTACGCCTCCCAAGAGCAGTTTGACTTAGCCATCAAGCAGTATAAGGAAGCCGTAGAACAGCGGCCTGATTACATCACGGCGTTGAATAACTTGGGTTTTGCCTATGAGCAAAAACAGTTAATTGCCCAAGCTGTGGAAGCTTACGAGCAAGTGCTTCAGTATGAACCTCAAAATAAAACAGCGAAGCGTCGAGCTGAATCTTTGCGCAAGCGCCTAGCTCCTTCCACCTCAAGTGATGATTAATCAAGCTCATCACTCATAGGGACTAGACCCGGAAATTCCCAGCTTCCTCAACCCGGAGGGATGTCGTGATTGAACCCTATCCGAGTCGTGATCTTATTTGACTGAATTAGGGAACCGCTCAAGTTCTCCCCACTCTGCTCTAACAGCTAATCACATTAGCTGTTTTTTTACAGTGATTTAAGAATTATGACTATTCTTGTAAAAATATGTACGATTTTTGGGGAACAACACCCGTATCATACGTCCTAACTTAGGACAGTAGGATATTGGCTGAGAAGTGACTGTACGAGAAGCGACTTTAAAAGATGGATAAAAAAGCTGGAGATATTCGATCGGAAATTCGCGCCCTTCGGGCCGAGCTTCGCCCACGTGACTATTATCCAAACTATGGCGATTTATCCTACGGTAATTCACGGGATGATGGTTCACACTACAGAACTGAACGACGACCTCAGACCCGACGACTTCATAGGCCTCAGCGTTACAGGAGCCGCAGTGAGGTCCGACGTATTCGCCAGAGAGCCATTCGGCAAAGGCAAAGACGACTTTTACTTGCTACAGTGGGCCTCTGCGTCAGTGGCTTGTTAATCACGCGGTTTTGGCCAAATGGGGGCGGATCTATTCGACCGCAACCCCAGATTGGAATAGATGAAACTCAAAGGCGATCGCTCACTGATGCCCAGACAGCCATATCTACTCCCGTTGATGTGGCTAAATTAGAGTCCCTAGACAATATCCCTGCTCCACCCGAAAAAATCGTGCAAGCCGTTCAGTTTTATCTTGACGCGGGGTTAACGCCAACCGCTGTCGCCTATTTAGTTGGCTCTCTCAGTTGGGAATCTGGGCTAGACCCTCAGGCCGTTGGGGATGCAGGACAATCCAAGGGATTAAACCAATGGTGGGTAAACCGACGCAGGGGATTGCCGGATGATTTTGAGGGACAACTGGCTTATGTCCTCCATGATATGCAACAGGATCGATTGTCATTGGGGACGTTGACGACCCTGCAAACATCCAGCGATCGGACGGAAATCAAAGCGGCCTTAAAACGCTGGACGCGCTGGCAAGAGGAGGGCGATCGCTGGGATTATGCGGAAACGATTCTGGTAGCCATGACCCATGACCCCGCAAGCGCGGACTTTTGAGCAAATCATCAGGAGACCCAAGCTACGATGCCTGAACCCACCAAAATTATTCTCGACACCGATCCGGGCGGCGATGATATCTTTGCATTTCTCTGGCTCCTCAGCCTGGTCAAGCAAAAATGGGTCGATCTAGTTGCGATTACGGCGACCGAGGGCAATGTTTCTGGCCACAAAACCTTTGCCAACAGTTGTCGAGTGTTAGAACTCGCTGGCTTTCCCCAGATTCCGGTTGCACGGGCTGTGTCCCTTCCTATCACTGTTGGGGAAGGGGCCGAACACATCCATGGGGAAGACGGTATGGGGAATTTGTCACAAACGCTTCCCCCTTCCGCTCGCGACTTTAATGCGGCTCAACCCGCTGACGATCTATTGATTGAAAGACTGAATGCTGATTCAGGAAGCATTACCGTGATCGCGATCGGTCCCTTGACCAACCTTGCTGCTGCGGAAGCCAAACAACCCGGCATTCTCAAAAAAGCCAAAGAGATTGTGGTGATGGGTGGGGCCTTTCAGTGTCGAGGGAACGTTACTCCAGTGGCAGAATTTAATATCCAGTTCAACCCCAAAGCTGCTCAAACTGTTTTCGATAGTCGCAATGATATTGTGGTGCTGCCTCTAGATATCACCCGACAGTTGGTGTTCACCCAAATGATGGCGGATGCTGTCACCCAGCAGAACCCCAACAGCGAACTGGCTCAGTTTATTGAGAAACTCTGTCAGTTTATGGTGGGCACCACTCTGGAACACCGGGAGACAGCAGGAGTTCCAGGGTTTTTGGTGCATGATGCGGCCACGGTGGGTTATCTGTTTTATACAGAGACGCTGATGCTAAGACGAGCACGAGTCCAGGTGGAAACTCAGGGTGAGTTGACTCTAGGACAGACGTTGATGGATGGGCGGCACAGAGCTAAACCGGGGGCCAATGCTTGGGTTGCTTTGCAAGTCGATGTCCCGAACTTTTTTACCAGCTTTGTTGAAGACTTGAAGTATTTAATGCGTGATGGTGTTTAGCATCACGGGATCGCTCCGGTCAATCCTCTGCTGCTCATTGGTTTGAGAGGGAGGTCTGGTTGTCAGCCTCCAAAAAGGTAATGATGACCGGATCGCCAATCTCCAAGTCTAGTTCCGCAGCCCGTCCACCCCGGAGTTCCAAGACTGCATCCACGGATATTCCAGATGGGCCATAGGTGGGGCAGATTTCGGTGCGACAGGGAGGAACCTGGCTGGCGATCGCTAACACCTGGCGATCGCGAATAAAAACCATATCCAAATTAATTTCCACATTTCGCATCCAAAAGTTAACGGGGCGCGGCGGTGAGAAGGGAAATAGCATGCCCTGATTGTCCGCTAACTCAGCCCGATACATTAACCCGATCGCCTGTTGCCGCGGCGTGATGGCCACTTCTAGGTCAATTTGGGTGCCGTTAAACGTGGCATAAGCTGTGATCGGAAGTTGTTGGGCCAAAGCAGATACGGGTTGAATAGGACGGGAGGATTGCCCGTTAACCAACGGGGAGGGATTCGTTGCTGCGGGATTAGTTGCTGTGGGATTAGAGGCAGAGGATAGGTCAGAAGATGCTGCACACCCCAACCCACTAACACTTAAACTCAGGCTAAGGACCAACGGTAAAGTGTGCCGCAGTGTCACCATATTCTTCCCCCTTATTTGACGACTAGCATTTCTTAGGGTGATGCCAATCACTAAGGATACCAAATATGAGCGATAGTGGGACGACCTAACGTCAGCAGTGTCAGCAATGCTAGCAGCTAGGTGTCCCTTAACACATAGCCAACACCGCGCACCGTTTGGATCAAACGCTTATCGCCGTCCTGTTCAATCTTGAGCCGTAGGTAACGTACGTACACTTCAATGACGTTTGATTCCCCCATAAAGTCGTAGCCCCAGACGTTTTCTAGAATCTGCTCACGGGTCAGGACTTCACGGGGATTTTCCATCAGGTATTTCAGCAGCTCAAATTCCTTCATGGTCAGGTCAATGACCCGATCCTGTCGGGTGGCTTGGCGGGTGGCTAAGTTGAGGGTGAGGTCGGCAAAGCGCAATTGTTCCGTGCCGCTATGTTCGGGTTGCAGATAAATCTGCAGCACGTTGAGGAAGTTATCGGCCCGATAGGGTTTGAGAAAATAGTCATCGGCTCCAGCTTCCAGGCAAGCAATGCGATCGGGAACGGTGTCTTTGGACATGAGTAACAAAATGGGCACATGTACGCCGCGATCGCGCAAGCCTCGGCACAGATCCAGCCCCGATTCCCCTGCCAGCATTCGATCCACCACAATCATCGCAGGCCGAATCGAGATGGCTTGCTCTAATCCTTGATCGACCTTGGCGACATTTGTGACAAGATAACCCGCTTCCGTCAAATCCAAAGCCATTTGCTGGCTCAAGGGCTGGTCGCTTTGAATCAATAAAATTTGGGGGTTAGCTGATCCTTGGCCGTCCATTGATTCCACCAAATCTGTCATGGCAACTCCGCTATGGCAACTCCGCTATGGCAACTCCGCTATGGCAGTTTCTATCATAACCTTGCTATGACGATACCCCATCGCAGCCATATCTCTGAGTCTAGTTATGCTAGCGATGATTATTCCAATGAGGTTAATCCCAGCTATGGCAAGTCAACGGACGAGGGTTTGGCGATATGGGGAAGGCCCCATCCTAGTTTTTCGCGCAGGACTTGGAAAAATTCCGGTGGGTGGAGGCGAATGAATTTGGCGGTATAGGGCGATCGCCTCACTCGAATGACATCACTCGGCGCAATATAACACCCCGCATTCCCATCAACTACCATGACCAATCGATCCGGGTTGGCAGCATAAATCGACACAGGCTCACGGTCGGAAAAGACGAGCGCGCGCGAGGCGAGGGAGTGGGGACAAATGGGAATAAGCTGCATTGCAGCCACCCCAGGTGCAATAACTGGCCCCCCAGCCGAGAGGGAATAAGCCGTTGAACCTGTGGGGGTGGCAATAATCAGGCCATCGGCTGCAATGTCAATCGGAGAGTGGTTGCCAATTTCAACTTCAAAGTGACACATGCAGGTCATAGGCTCGCGATGAAGCGCCATTTCGTTCAAGCAAAGTGCCTCCCAGACCACCTTTTCAGCCTGCAACACCTCAACGGTCAGCATTCCCCGCTCTTCAATGGTGTAGTCTCCCTTCAACAACGTATCAATGGCATCCGATAAGTTATTGAGGTAGGATTCGGTTAAAAAGCCCATGTGCCCGGTGTTAACGGCTAGTAAGGGGATGCGGATGGGTGCAACTTGGCGAAAGGCAGACAGGACAGTTCCATCGCCTCCTAGCACGATAGCAAACACCATATCTGCGTCAAAGCCAGTCGGGACAACCTGCTCAATGGGAGTATGACACATGGGCTTGTCTGGAGTGGAATACCCCAATAACCCTCCCATGCCAGTGGCTAAGCACACCTCCCATCCCTGCCCTTGTAGCTTGCTCTCCAAGTCTTTGGCAACATTGCAAGCAACAGGTTTGATTTCGTTATATATAATGCCTACTTTGGGCACACTCTACGTCCAATTCATGTTCCAACACAGTGATGATCCGAATTAACAAATGAAATATTAACAGATGCAATTCAGAGTCACTTTTCTACTCTCTATACTATAGGGCAACTGGGTAGCCTGCCCAGAAAGTTGGCCACGAGAGCCGAATTTCCGGTGTTGCCCCATGTGATTTCTCCAGAGCGGCTCTTGAGAACGTGATTTGGCAATGACTCTTTGTTTGATAGGATCTGGTGAAAATTGTGCGAGTTAGTTAGGTTTATGCATCCTATTTTGCTTCAGACGATCGCCGCCCTCACAGATGGTTCTCAGCCCCGTCCCTCGGCGGCTGAGGTGGTGGATGCCCTCCGAGATACGGAGAAATCCTTTCGCAAGTCTAAGACTTTAATCACCTATGACCAATTAGTTGGAGTTTGGCAGTTGCGCTTTATCACAGGGACGAAGCGATCGCGCCAACAAGCCGGAGTGGCCTTGGGCGCAGGTCGCTTCATTCCCCCCTGGTTGATTCAAATTCACGTATGCTACACAAAACCAGAACCATCATCTGACCTTGGCCAAGTGCAAAACTCCGTGAAGCTTGGCCCTTTGAAGATGACTTTGACTGGCCCTATCCGGCTATGGCCCAAAACCAAAAGCCTTGCCTTTGACTTTACCCACATGGCCATTCAAGTTGGCAACCAAACGGTGTATCAGCGGGCCGTCAGAGGGGGAGAAACCCAGACCCAAGCCTTCGCGACCCAAACCCTTAAAGACCAAGCTTTCTTCAGCTACTTTTTGGTCGAAGCCAATTGCCTAGCGGCACGGGGGCGCGGCGGTGGGCTGGCGTTGTGGACGCGCACTACCGTGACGACATAATTACAAAAACTCCCGACAACAGATCCCCAGTTTCTTCAAGAAACCGGGGATCTAAGCCTAAGATAACTGGCAAAGCTAGGAGCGGGATTGGTTACGCGATTCTTGCCAAGCTTGCTTCATCCGGCCTAAGTTGGTGGTGAATTCATCCCATCCCAGTAGACTTCCTCCTTCATTTCCCTCGTCCCAGGACGTAGACAGAGCACCGTAGCTAATGCCCAATACGCCCAGGCCAAAGAAGCCGAGGCTAACTAGGAGGACTGCGATCGGGGGAACCTCAATCACGTCATTGATGACGATAAAATAGCTAATGACAAAACTAGCCAACCCCAGTACCGTAGGCACACCAGATAAAACGGCCATTCGCTTAATCATCCGGCGGCTAACGTCTTCAGGAATAGCGGTTTCCTGAGAGGAATATTTGGGCCGACGAGACTGGGTTGACGAGCTGGACTTGTCGCTCTTCTGGCCACTGCTAGCGTTTTTGGCAGTGCTGGCGCTGGCTGAGCTTGCAGTTGTCTTGCGATCGCTGGCCTTAGGGCTTGTGGATTTAGATCTCGTAGATCTAGACCCTGTAGGTTTAGAGCCTGTAGCAGATGAAGATGTCGCAGAACCTCCAGCCTTGTTACCCTTCTTGCGGTTAGAACTCGGTTCAAATGGGAGGCGATCGCTCTTTCCTTTCTTCTCCTCCCCGGACCCTGGTTTAGATGTCATAACTATCGTTGCGCGACTGCATACGTGATTGTAACCCTAAGTAACCGAGCCACTTAACCCCGGATACCCAACCGCTTGATCAGTGCCCGATAGCGTTCTACATCTCCGGCTTTAATGTAGGCCAACAAGCGCTTACGGCGACCAATCATCTTCAATAGACCTCGACGGGAAGAGTGGTCCTGCTTGTTTCCCTGCAAGTGCTTACTCAAGCGGTTAATGCGCTCCGTCAGCATGGCCACTTGAACGTCAGCCGAGCCAGTATCTGTTTCGTGAACCTGATACTCGTTAATAATTTGTTGCTTTTGTTCCTGAACAAGTGCCATGGCTGGTGTAAGGTCCTCGTCTTATAAATTTCTAGTGCGGTCCACTATAGTAGCACGATTGACAGATTTTATCTAGAGATTACGGTCAACAGCTCAACGGCTTAGCCAAGCGATCGCCTCCCGAATCCAGGCTTCTGCATCGGCATTTTTGGCCAACGCCGTATTCTGACCCACCGCTTGTAACGCTTGAGTGATTTCAGTGGTAGTGTAGCCCAAGGCCAACAGAGTCATTTCTACATCTTCTTGAATGCCAATGGTGGGAGCCGCATCGGGAATCGTGGTTAATCCTGCCTGTTCGCGCCATTCCGATAGCTTACTTCGCAGTTCCAGGGAAATCCGTTCCGCTGTTTTGGTGCCAACACCGGGAGTACGGGAGAGCAATTTGGTGTTGCCGGACACGATCGCTTGTACTAAGTCGGGCAGAGCAAGAGTATCAATTAGGGCGATCGCTAGTTGAGGGCCAATGCCACTCACGGCCACCAGTTGACGAAACAAGTCCCGCTCTGCGATGGAACTAAATCCGAACAGAGACAAATTATCTTCCCGCACATTCAGATGGGTATAAATTTGCACCGTCTCATCCGTTGGCTTCAAATCACTAACGAGACGAGAGGTGACCTGAATTTCGTATCCGACTTGGTTAACCTCTAAAACTAAAATAACCCGGTTACTGTTAATGGTTTGGGTACCGACAATGGTGCCTTTGAGATAGCTGAGCATGTTGATACTTTGATTTATACATAAGTTTTGCTTCACCACAGCTCACTACTCTACGATGAAACACTGATCCCATTGAGGATTTCTTTTAATCTGATTGAACCCACGTAATTTCTTTAATTCGTCAACGTGGGCAAAAGGTCTAGCTTCTCTTCGATCAATGATTTCCGTGGCAGTTGTTTCGCCAACATATCGTACACTACATAGCTCTGATTTAGAGGCTTGATTTAGATCGACTGGATTCTGTATCAATTCCTCAATGCTCTTTTTCCTCGAACTTCTCCCAGAACCTGTTCTAGGTAGCTGTTCTATGACAGTCGTAATTTTGCTAACAACTTGCTCAACGAAAAGGCTATGCTCGAAATGGGGTTGAGTAGTAGGTGGATCTAGCTTTTTCTGTAAATCGCCAATTGTACTCTCCAGTTTCCGATTATCTTTTCGCAGTTCCTCAAATTGGGATTGAAAGATTCTCTCTAGATTAATCAGTCTAAATTCAAGGTCATTTTGCCTGTTAGAAGTAGATAATTCATCAGGTGTGTTTGGATGGCTATCACTAGATGGTAGGGATGGAATGAATGGCGATCGCAAACAATCAATCTGTCCCAGAATCGCCTCTTCGTTGTTGGGTTCAATCACAATAGCCTGAATCATTTCTCCCTTGAGAGGATTGATTTCTCTAGCTCTAACTGCTGCGTAATATTCAAGATGGCCTTCGACGACTTCATAAGACTCTAGACTAGTGCGTCTGAGAATGATAGGGTTAATGATGCCTTCAACGGCAATAATTAAGTGAGCTGTCTTCTCAATATCATCGGCGGGAAATTGCGATCGCGCCACCTCTGAGCTAATTTTCTTAACCGCAACCAGTTTTGTTGGTAACTTCATCTACACCACTTTCCTCAACACTTCTTGCGCTAACCCATCAAACTCGATCGCCGCATCTGAACCGGGCTTAAAATCCAGAACTGACTGGGGATTAGGGATTTCTAATTCTCCCATGATCTCGACTTTTTCAGAACACTTAGCCAAATCTTCTCGTTCAAAAATAATACTGTCCATCACAGCAAACCCATATTTCTCGGTAACTGTTTGCATCCGTCGAGGCAACGTTGACTTCCGAAATCTGCTATTGGTAGAGATCTTAGTTGGTAAGACTCCCAAAACTTCTAGGGGAGCCTTAGCCACGAGCTTGCGAAAACTATTAACATCCTTAATTAGATTTTTAACGTTGGTCAAACCCTGATTAGCAAATGGTTTGAGATCGGAGGGGATAATCAAGTAGTCCGCCGCAATCAGTGCAATTCTAGCGTATAGGTTGAGAGAAGGTGGCGTGTCAATTAAGACAATATCATAATCATCACTAACATCTCGTAACTTTTGGATGAGAATAGCGCGACTTTGATCAATGCTATTCAAGTCACTCTCAGCACTCATCAATTCGATATGAGAAGGGACCACATCGACAGGGGGTGAACAGTAGTGGGTAGTTCGTGCAATTTCTTTAATTGGAAAAAACTCTTCTGACATGAGTAAGTTTAATACATTACTATTTTTTAATGTGTCGTTTTCTTCTTCCTCAAATTTGACTAAACCTGCTGCGAACGTGGTGTTGGCTTGGCTGTCTAAATCAATAATCAGAACGCGCTTATTTTGCTTGCTCAGTGCGGCAGCAAGATTCACTACTGTTGTTGTCTTACCCACGCCACCTTTGTTGTGGTAAATAGCGATCGTTTTCATTGTGTTAGCTCCTTGCTGAGAGTTTTTATCGGAATCTACACTTGATAAATTAATGCCAATGGGGTTAATTTCTATTTCATCAACCACTTCAAAGTTGGGATTGCTGTTGCTATCTGCACGTTTACTGACTTCATTGGGAGGTTGAAAGCTGTTTTTATTCGTGCTGTTGGTTTGACCTGATTGATCAGTCGTAGGACCGTCTTCTACTACTTCAGAGTTTTCTCGTTGTCCTAAAGAGGGAGCGTCAGGGTTCTCAGAATTGTTGATGGAACATTTGTTGACCGTAATGGTTTGAACCGATTGCCTAGGATTCAAATAACGAGATGATGGGCCGAATCGTTTTTGTTGAATTTCCTCATAGCCGATGATGGCTCTGATTTCAGGTAGCCTTGTTTCTACATCAGCACCACGACACTGAAAAATGAGTCGGATGGTTTCCCCCTCTCGCTCAAAGATCCGCAAGTCTTTTCCATTCGTTAGCACCCCGTAGGGAATACTGAGGCGAGTTAAATAGTACCTCAGTTTTTTGACATGGGGATTAAGATTTTGGCGGGGACTTTTGGCTTCCACCACAAGACTGAGGGGAGAGTCTTGACCCAAGCGAATGGGCAAAAATTGAGCTGCAAAGACCAGAAAATCTAGGCGAATATTGCCTAATGAGACCTCTTGATTCC
>JBFRWC010000478.1:0-2663 GCA_051439365.1 Leptolyngbyaceae cyanobacterium | reverse complement strand
GCGGAAATGTTGATAGCGCTTTTCGCACATAACCCGCTCTAGACAATCTACAGCAGCCTGAATTACTAATGGTGCCCGGAGGATGTCTCGCTTGTTTTTTTCATCAAGTTGGAACAAATGGGACACCCGCTCTAACTGGTTGCTAGAATCAGACTTAGCCATTGCGACACAGGCATAACGCAACTTAGAAAGCAAATCTTCTGGCTCATGGACGTTTTCCTGCTCGAATTCGTTCGCTTCGTTAACAACGATAGGCTGATTGGACATGGCTAGAATCGTGCGCCAGAGAAATCGGTGATGGGAAAAAATAAACTGTAAATCCCGCTCATCCAGCGCTTCAATTACGGCTTGGCGATACGGTGGGGCATGGAGGTAAACCCGCAGGAGGGTAGCCTCTGCCTGCTCTAGAAAATCAACCGGTCCCACAACCGTCTTAGGAATTTCTGCCCCATCGGGGGATTTGCGCCGCTGCCGTCGTACTTGTGCCAGAAGATTATCCGCTAGCAACGGTACTAATCGGCTATCGCCTTGACTCAACTGTTCGGCACATTGCCTTACATAGTGGGTGCGAGTGGTGGCATTGGAGATATCACTGAGTAGCTCGACGGCTTGCTGGCTAACCTGCTGAAAGTGATCGGCTTGAGTCAGATCCTTGGATTGAAATAGCTGTTGAATTTGCCAATCTAGCCAAAGTGGGGCTTGATTGACTAGAGTTTCGTAGTCAGCAGCAGTATGGGACTGCAAGTATTCATCGGGATCTTTGCCTTCGGGGATTGTCAATACCCGCAATTGCACGTCACCACTGTAGGCCAAACTGGCAGCTTCACCAATGGCACGGTTGGCCGCTTTGATCCCGGCAGTATCGGCATCAAAGTTGAGGATAACCTGTTTAGAGTCAGTGTAGCGGAGGAGCTGTTTGACTTGACCAATATTAAGCGCTGTTCCCAACGAAGCAACAGCATTGGCTAATCCGGCAGCATGGAGGACAATCACGTCAAAGTAACCTTCCACAACGATGGCACAATCGGCTTGGGCGATCGCCTGTTTAGCCTTATCTAGGCCAAATAACATTTTGCCCTTATCGAATAACTCAGTATCCGGCGAATTCAAATACTTAGGCTGGGCATCGGATAGCGTACGCCCCCCAAAGCCAATGATCCGCCCTTGGAGATCGTTGATGGGGATCATGAGGCGATCGCGAAAGCGATCATAGTAGCCGCCTCCCTGTTGCCGAGGCACAATCAATCCTGCCTGCTCAACCAATGCCACAGGATAATGTTTTTGTTCCACCAAATAGTCATACAGTGTTTGCCAACCACCGGGAGCGTATCCCAGTTGGAACTGCTGAATCGTTTCAGATGCCAAGTGTCGTTTAGAACTGAGATAATCTAAGGCTTGGCTACCCTGGAGTTGGTGCAGGGCATGTTCATAAAACCGAGCGGTAAGAGCCAGAATTTCATAAAGCTGTTCCCGTAGCGATAGCTTTTGCTGAAACTCCCGACGCTGTTCTGGTTCCAGCGTTTGCACAGTCACCTGGTAACGTCGTGCTAACCCTAGCATCACCTCGGCAAAAGATTGCTTGCCAATCTCCATCAAAAACTTGATGGCATTACCCCCAGCCCCACAGCTAAAACAATAGTAAAACTGCTTGCTGGGACTAACACTAAAACTAGGAGACTTATCATCGTGAAAGGGACAAAGACCGACGAAGTCTTTGCCCTGCTTGCGTAGAACAACGTGATCCGACACAACATCAACGATGTCGGCTCGCTCCTTAATCTGCTCGATTGTGTCTGGATGAAGACGAGGAACTTGCATCAGACGTAACCCTCCTAATTAGCGCTTTTGGGAACTATTGGGCACCTGAACTTAGCCACCTGAAATTGGGTACTGAAACCCTGGCGTTCAAACGCCCAATTCGAACCCTAATGCACTATTCCACGAACACCTTAATCACTGGTCTATTTGGTGACTTCCTTTCACCAAAGATAATTAATGTTCATAGATTAGGTAATATTCTCTACAGGCCAGGAAGATTTAGCCCACCTGTCAACTCTTCCATCCGCTCACGCATGGTTTGGGTTGATTTTGCATAGGCATCCTTCATGGCTGCTGTAACCAGATCAGAAAGTACGTCGGCACCTTCCTCCATGACCTCTGGGGCAATCTCAACTTTGCGAGGTTCTTGGTTGCCACTCAGCACTACCTTCACCATGCCGCCACCAGCCTGACCTTCAATATCCATTTGCTCCAGCTCTTCCTGAAGCAATTTGGCTCCTTCTTGCACCTGTTGCGCTTTCTTAAATGCCTCAGACAACTCCTTCATTTTGCCGAGACCGAAGCCGAATCCTTGACCTTTTGACATAACTGTTTATGACCAAATTCTACGTTGTGGAATATACCATCTAAAACCTTAACACCCCTTTCCTAGAATCAACCCTTTTATCAGAACTGATCATTGGAAAAGCCTGGGGTACTATTTTCGCCAATCTGATTCTACAACCCTAATATATTCGCTGGAGAATCCTCTAAAATCGTCCGATAAACTTAACTTCAGGATGCAAACAAAGCGACCACTGCTGCTCTATCGTAGTCTGGACATGCTCAATTACGTTGCGAATATCTCTGGCTGTTGCCTGCCCAAGATTGAGGATAAAGTTAGC
>JBFRWC010000477.1:0-9897 GCA_051439365.1 Leptolyngbyaceae cyanobacterium | reverse complement strand
GATGTGTATAAGAGCCAGGTCCCTACGGTAATTGGGGGGTGGGGTGACGAAGGGTTGGACTCCTTCTGCCGATAAATCAATTCTGACTTGGTGAATCACTTGGGGCCGGGGTGTTTCTCGAATCCGGCGCTGGTAATCAATGCCCTGAAACAGCGGATAGGCAATTTCCTGACGGGGAGGACGCTGGAACTGGCCACTAGCATAGAACAGCAAGGGGATGCTCAAGGGCAACATCGCAGCGACAGTCGCGAAAAAACTTAGTTTCATGGCTAGGGCTAACCCGTATCTCAGTGATCCCAACGCAGTGTACCCTGAATGGAGCAGTCTGGGATCAGACTGCTCAACGTTTCGATGAATGTTCAATCCATAGCAATCTATCTACCTTTTGATTGGGAATAATCTATGACCCGTCCCTATTTTGATGACTTACCCCGATTATTTGCTGAAAATGATGCGGCAGCTCTACAAGCCTTTGGCAAACATATCCACTGGGGCTTTTGGTCTGACCCCGCTACGGCTGATGGTTCCCTGGATGATTTTTTCCAAGCGGCAGAGCAGCTATCACGTCAATTGTTAGCCCATGCTGAACTCCATGACGGGTTACACATTTTGGATGCGGGCTGTGGATTTGGCGGTACGATTTCCCTGCTGAATGGGGACTATCAAAATTTGCATTTGACTGGGATCAATATTAACGGCGAACAGGTGGAACGGGCTAGTCAAACGGTGCAGCCACGGGAGACGAATCAGATTCAGTTTGTCCAGGGCAATGCTTGCCAACTGCCGTTTGCGGATCAATCGTTTGATGTGGTGCTGGCGGTGGAATGTATTTTTGCGTTCCCCAGTCGGGAGCAATTTTTTGCGGAGGTCCGCCGCGTTCTCAAGCCAGGGGGACGGCTGGTGTTGTGCGATTTTCTGATCCCCAATGGGCTGGGGGGACTCTGGAAGGCATTTGAAGGGGTGACCAATTTTTTAGTTACCCGTGCCTACGGCAAGTTGACGGCGGAGGACAATCCACCGATTAATTTTTGGACGTTTGACCAATATGCCCAACTGGCAGCGGCAACGGGGTTGTCCTCGCTCAAAATTGAGGACATTACCCCAAATACTGTCCCTACCTACCCGGTGGTGAATCGATTGATGAAAGCGGTTGATCCGTCCTCGACCGCTGCAACGTCGGGGCTGGCGTTTTTGACGCGACTGGGGGCAATCCGCTATGTGATCTTGTCGTATCAAATGCCGTTGGCCTAGGCCAGGAATTGGGGGGGCGATTTTGGGATAGATCGGTTAAGTTAAGGCTAAATCTTCATTATGGTGATGGTTATGAACACTCAACCTCCGTCCTGGGATTCACCGCCAACTGACACGGTCTCTGCTGATGTGCTTGAGTTGCAGGAGTGTCTGAACTTACTAAAGGATGCTGCCACCTATGAATTAGCAGTCCAAAGATACGCAGTCCTGCGCGATCGCCTTTTCGCGGATCATCCTGAGATGGTGGCCCTGTTGGATATGGTGTGGGAGGACTTACGGGCTAGTCGGCGATCGGCTCGTGTTTGGGAACGACTCTGTAACACCGAAAAGCAGCTCACCGATCGGATGGCGGAGAGTCATGTTCAGTTGCAGCAAAATTATCTGCGCTTGGTCCAAGAACAGTGAAATGTTTTGGGATTGATTTGGGCTGGTCCTCTGGAGCCAGTGGGCTGGCCTGCTTGACGTGGAGCGATCGCCACATTGATCGGGTAGAGTTGGCCCATTTATTGGAACTAGAGCAAATTTTCGACTGGATCGATGAGCGCTTGGAGCCTGGAGAATCAGCAGTGGTGGCGGTGGATGCGCCGACGCTGATCTTTAACCAAACGGGGATGCGGTTGTGCGATCGCCTTGCTCACCACTATTTTGGTCGATATCACGCAGGCTGTTATCCCGCAAACCTGGGCCGACCCTTTGCTCAGCGCACCCTCTCGGTGGGGTTACAACTGGAACAGCGAGGGTTTATGCACCACCCCCATTTGCACGAACCAACTCCCCAAGGGCGCTACCAACTGGAAGTCTTTCCCCATGCTGCGATGTTGCATCTGTTTCAGCTAGACCGCATTTTGAAATACAAAAAGGGGCGACTGGCCGAACGTCGCCCAGAGTTAATTCGCTTCCGTCAGTTGATTCTCGACGTTTTTCCCCGGTTGCAACCATCGTTTGCTAGTAATGTGAACTGGGCTGATCTGCTGCCGCCCATTCCCCACAAGGGCCGCGAGATGAAAGCGGTGGAAGATCAACTAGACAGCCTAATTTGTGCCTACACTGCGGTTCATTGGTGGTATTGGGGGCTAGCACGAAACTGGGTCTTGGGCGATCGCTCCACCGGATATATCGTGGTTCCCACGCCCTTTGGTCCCATTGGCGATCAGGAGCCACTGTCTGCCCCGTCAAGCTGACCGTCCAGCAAACCCTCAAGAAATTACCCAAATGGCTCACAGGAATGCTACAACCAATTAGGGGATCTGATAATTCCCCATAGCGATCGTAATGAGTAAAGGTAGTTGAACCCTTATGAAATACACCCTAGCCACACTCAACCACATGGATGAGGATGCCTTTACTAATGCCCTCAGCAATATTTTTGAAGAAACCCCGGCGATCGCTCGTCATACCTGGCCAAAGCGACCGTTTGAGACGATGGAAAGTCTGCATCGGGCAATGGTGATGACGATGCGGGGATTGGACAATTCGGCCCTCTTGGCCTTAATTCGCTCCCATCCTGAACTTGGGGCGACGTACAGCATGACCGACGACTCCCTAAAGGAGCAAGCCGGAGCAGGCTTAAACAAGATGACCTCCCATGAATCGAACCGCCTGCAAATGCTAAGTCGTGCCTATACGAACAAGTTTGGCTTTCCCTTTGTGATGGCTGTTAAGCGCCAGAGTATCAGCAGCATTCTCAGCACATTTGAGCAACGACTCCAGCATTCCATTGGCCAAGAGATTGAACAAGCCCTCACTGAAATGGAAAAGATTGCCTGGTTTCGCCTAGCGAGCTGCATTGAGCTAGACCGTTAATGATCCATCGGATGCCTTATTAGCGCCTTAGCGACCTTGAGCCCACATCCTTTGAAAACATACGCTACAGTGAGGAGACATGTACATCATCTTGCTGAGGTTCAGTTACCATGTGTATCTGTATCAACTGTTATTTTGTCGATCGGTGTAGGACGTATCACGAAGTCGAAACGAACCACCATCAACCCCACCTGACTGATGCGCCAGATTTTGATGCGGCGAATCCCCGGATTAATGCCAACATTCAGATCCCTGAGATTCGAGTGGATGGCGATCGCATCATTGAACAAGGCGAATTTGGCTTTGAATATGATGTCGTCGGCTGCGACAGCTTTCAAGAGGAAATAGGCAAGTGGGCCAAGCTACGTCCTGGTGAACTCGTTCCCACCTAAGGTTGGATGAAGGCCCACCTAGCCTAGGTGAAAAGGGGCTAGTCATCCTCAAGCCTTAACTGATTCTTGAGGATGGGTCAGCTTTGGGAAGAAATAGCCCCGCCCTCGGTCTGTGTGAATAAATTCAGGATTACTAGGATCATCCTCCAACTTGGCTCGGAGTCGAGAAATATGCACATCTACAACCCGTAAGTCAGTGTGACGGCTGGGGGTGTAGCCCCAGACCTCGTTCAAAATTTCGGCACGGGGGACCGACTCACCAGGACGACTCACCAACAGTTGCAGCAGGTCAAACTCAATCCCTGTCAACCGTACCCGCTTACCATCTGCAAACACTTGCCGCTTATTTAGCTCAATGCGTAAGTTTCCGGCTTTCAAGATCCCTGGTCCTTGGGCCTCTGAGGCAGCTTTACCGCCATGACGATGGTCAACCCGGCGTAAAATTGCTTTGATCCGGGCTTCTAACTCTTTGGGCGAAAACGGTTTGGCAATGTAGTCGTCTGCGCCCATTTCCAGGCCCGTGATCCGATCGGCAATTTCGCCCAGGGCAGTCAGCATGATGATGGGAACATCGCTGGTTTTACGCAGCTCACGGCACACTGCCAGTCCATCTAGCTTAGGCATCATCACGTCTAAAACAACCAGGTCCGGGACTTCCTCATCAAAAACCTTGAGTGCTTCTTCTCCATTGGCCGCCACTGAGACTTCGTATCCGCCCATGGACAGGCGAGTGGCCAATATTTGACGAATGGCAGTTTCATCATCAACAACCAAAATTCGTTTCTTATCGTTAGCCAATTGTCCCTACACTCCTAAACTTTCAGTCCCCAACACCGAGATGAGATCAAACGTACCGCGCACCATCATAGGTAGACAGACACATGAACTGCAATTTCTCTAGTTAGTTTAAACAATCGATGCAAACAAGAAATTTTTCGTTACATTGCCTTTAACGGTCATCATAACAAACGACACCCATAGACTTGAGGCCCATTTCAGATTTTCTAAAAATTAAACGGAAGTTTATGGAGAGGCAATATCCTAAAGTTCTTGCTGTGCAATGATCACAGGGGATTCCTACAGGCTGAACATTTTTTGGAATGTCATCAGAACAGGAATCTAAGAACGGGATGCTACAGCGATGTGCAGGCTCGGGGAGCGTATGGGATCGTTGTCTATGGCTTGTGAACCATCACATCGTTGAACAAGGGGCGGCCAAAGGGGCCAAGTTTGAAGCCACTAGTGTTGCTATCGGTGGCATAAATCCAGAGCCAACCTGGCGTGTAAACGGGAACGACAACGGCTTGTTCTAGCAAGTGAGCTTGGACTGCTTTGATGGTTTCTAGCCGTTCGCTGGGGTCCGTTGTCGTCCGGGTTTGCTCTAGGAGGCGATCGAGATCGGGGTGGGTGTATCCGCCATAGGCTCCGGGGGAATGCCAGAGGGCGTAGAGAATGTCAGGGTCGTACCAAGCCCATCCCATCAAATCGAGAGTTCCGGGGCCGGTTTTGCGTTGGTTTTCCAACTTGACCCGTGCATTCAAGGTACTAATATCCATGAGGTCGAGTTCTGCCTCAATCCCGACTTGCCGCAACTGGTTTTGGAAAACGGTGGCGATCGCCTCTCGCTGATCCCCAATCCAGGTAAGCATTTGCACTTGCATGGGGTTGTCGGGGCCGTATCCCATAGCTTTGAGCAGGGATCGGGCCTGCTCTGGGTCGTAATCGTAGCCCACTTGCTGGCAAAAGGCCGGATCATGACCCATGATCCCCCGCGCTACCGGACAATGCTCGCGCTGCACCAGGTTCCCCCAGGTTTGAGCAATGGCCGCGTCGGGGTTGAGGGCATAGGCGATCGCCTGTCGTGCCCGAATATCGTTAAAAGGGGGCCGATGGACATTGAACTGAAAGAAGACGCTTTGGCCCGTATTCTGGGCGAGGGTGAGCGATCGCCCCGGATTTTGTTGAATCGCATCCAATTCTGCAATGGGTGGGTCCACTACCACCTGTGCCTCGCCCCGCTCCAATGCCTCCAAGCGCCTGTAGGCATTGGGTATCGTTTTCACCACTAGATGCTTCATGTAAGGAGGACCAGAGTTCTCGACCGGCTGTCCTCCATTGACATAGACTGGATTTCGGCCCAGCACGAGCTGATTCCCCGGTTGCCAGTCCATCACCTGCCAAGGCCCCGTCCCCACTGCGCTGCTAGGCCCAATGATGGTCTCCTGAGTTGAACCACGGTCGCAGAGCATACTAGAAAATGGGTCGGCCATAAATGGCAGAAATGCACTGAATGGTTCTGCAAACCCAACAGTCACGGTTAACGGGTCCACCACCGTCACTGTGGTGATGGGTCCCCAATTGGTAAAGGTGGTACTGGGTTGGGTAACCTCCACCGCCCGATCGACCGTGAATTTGACATCGGTGGCATCAAAGACTGTTCCATCATGGCACTGGATATTGTCCCGCAAATGAAATGTCACCGCTAACCCATCGTCGCTGACCGTCCAACCTGTGGCCAAGTGGGGCTGGAGCTGGCCCTCGTCATCAAAGGCCAGCAACGTATCGTACACCTGAGCAAAGATTTGCCAGGAAAAAACATTGGCCGTGCGCTGGGGGTCCAACGTATCAATATCTCCCGGTCGTAGCCACACGATGGTGCGGTCGAAGCTGCTGCCAAATCTGTCCGACTCCCCAAGAGTTGTTGTTGCCTCGGTTGGTAACGGTGGGGGGGGAGGCACACTAGCAGGTGGCACACTACAGGCCGTGAGTCCCAACATCCAACTGCCCATGAGTACGAACGGGGCCAGTCGGCTGGATTGCGCCAGAAATTTCTGAAGCCGGGGCTGAAATGGGGGATGAACTGAGAGTGGAGATGGGTGGACGCACGGTGTCATGGGAATGTTTGTCGGTAAAGGCTGTCACCGTTTTCCTGTTGCCACCGTGTCAGTCAGGATAGATCTGCATCCGAGGATTTCAAGTCTGATACACTAAACGAGGACAGATTTATGGATTTCCAACCGACTCGATATAATGGCTAGACAACGTATTCTTTCCGGTATTCAGCCCACGGGCGACCTGCATTTGGGGAACTATCTTGGGGCATTGCGGAATTGGGTTGACTTACAGAAAGATTACGACTGCTTCCTGTTTATGGCCGACCTCCACGCCATTACGGTGCCCCATGATCCCAAGGTGCTGGCAGAAAATACTTACAAAACGGCAGCAATTTATCTGGCGGCGGGGATTGATGTGGATACGGTGTCTACCATTTTTGTCCAGTCCCATGTGACAGCCCATAGCGAACTGGGGTGGTTGCTCACCTGTGTGACTCCTCTGAATTGGCTCCAGGATATGGTGCAGTTTAAGGAAAAAGCGATCCGCCAAGGGGAGAAGGTGGGCGCGGGGTTGCTGTGTTATCCAGCGTTGCAAGCGGCAGACATTTTGCTCTATGAACCGGATAAAGTCCCGGTGGGGGAGGATCAGAAGCAGCATTTGGAATTGACCCGCGATATTACGATTCGGATGAATGATCAGTTTGGCACTCCCGACGAGCCAGTGCTGAAGATGCCAGCACCGATGATTCGCACAGAAGGGGCGCGGATCATGAGTTTGACCGATGGCACTAAAAAGATGTCCAAGTCCGATCCGTCGGATTTGAGCCGAATCAATTTACTGGACCCGCCGGAACTGATTCAGAAAAAGGTGAAAAAGTGCAAGACTGATCCGGCGCGGGGGCTGGAGTTTGACAATCCCGATCGCCCTGAATGCAATAACCTGCTCTCGCTCTACATGCTCATGGCTGATAAAGGGAAGGAGACGGTAGCCGAGGAGTGCCGCGAGATGGGCTGGGGCCAGTTCAAGCCGTTGTTGGCGGAGGCGCTGGTGGAGGGCTTGCGACCGATTCAAGAAAAATATGCTGAGATTCGGGGCGATGAGGGCTATTTGGAGTCGGTGCTGAAGCAGGGGCAGGACAAGGCGAACGCGATCGCCCACCAAACCCTGACGAAAGTCAAGAAGGCCATGGGCTATACTCTTCCCCACTAGTTCTTTGGATAATCTCGCCAGTTTCTACTGCACCTGTTTGGCGAAGCCGGAAACCCTGGCTTTACCCCCCTTAGTCCCCTTGCCAAGGGGGGAAATCCGGTCCTCCCCCTTAGCAAGGGGGAGCTAGAGGGGGTGGTTCGACTTGTGTGTACACAGTAGCTTAGCAAGGGGGAGTTAGAGGGGGTGGACACTAAGCACATACTTTCTACCAGAAGCCGAGAGGCTGGGCCATTGATTTAATATCGAGCCTAGATTTATGAAGCATGTTCGGAACGTTTTAATTGTTGGCGGGGTGCATGGCAATGAGTTGAACGGGATTTATCTGGTCAAAACGTTGGAACAGCAGCCTGCCTTGTTAGAGCGATCGCACCTCACCGCCACCACTTTGTTAGCCAATTCAGACGCGATTCACCAGAACCGTCGCTACGTTGAAATGGATTTGAACCGCTGCTTTGACCGCGACGATTTGACCAACCCTGACCTGCATTTGCATGAACAGCAGTTGGCCAAACAGATTTACCGCCAAGTTCAAGCCCAGCCGATTGATTTTGTGGTGGATCTGCACACCACCACGGCCAACATGGGTTTAACCTTGATTTTGAGCAGCGACCATCCCCTGAATGTGGCGATCGCTGCCCATCTATCTATCCTCAGTCCCTTGGTGAAAATCTTGCTGCTATCGCCCCAATCGGCGACTAGGCGGTTGCGGGGGTTATGTCCTTTGGGGTTTACGTTGGAAGCAGGGGCGATCGCCCAAGGAACTCTGGATGCCAACTTATTTTTTGCCAGTCGTCGGCTCATCGGGGAAACATTGGATTACTGGAACTGCTGGAACCAGGGGAACATGCCTTCACTGCCCTCAGAAGCTACCGTGTACGAGCACGTACAAACCCTGGATTTTCCCCGTGATGCGGATGGGAACGTGATCGCGATGGTGCATCCCGATCGCCACGGTCGGGATTATGGGGCGATCGCACCGGGTGATCCCCTGTTCATGGGCTTTGATGGCAGCGTTATTCCCTACGATGGTCAAGACGTGCTGTACCCTATTTTTATTCAGGAAAGTGCCTATTGGGAAAAAGGTATTGCCATGTATCTCACTCGGAAAAAACAGATGCCGATTTCCGTGATGGATGCTTAACGTCGTGTATCAGATACTTGCAGTCAGGGTATGATTCTAGCAAAATGTGCTATCGTCAAACCCGATTGTTGGTGATCGTTGGCGATCGTTGGCGATCGCTCTTTATCTTTCCCAAAACTTCACTCCAACCTTCTGGAACTGAACCGTGACCCCCTTACTTTCCACCACTGGTTTAACCAAGCAATTTGACACCAATGTTGCGGTCAATCAGGTTGACTTGACGGTCAACGCAGGCGACATCTACGGTCTGATCGGTCCAAACGGAGCCGGGAAAACCACTCTGCTGCGAATGCTGGCCACTGCCGAAGAACCCACCACCGGAAACATCTACATCCAAGGCCAACGCTGGCTTCCCGATCAACCCAGCCCTGAGATTCAGCGCATTATCGGCTTTTTGCCCGACGACTTTCCCCTTTACGATGACCTCAGCGTGGTGGATTATCTCGAATATTTTGCCCGACTATATTACCTGCCCGAACCAGAGGTCAAGAGTCGGATTAATGCAGTCTTGGCGATGGTCAGCCTTGAAAACAAACGTCATAGTTTGATTAGTGCCCTCTCCCGTGGGATGAAGCAACGTCTCAGTCTGGCCCGCACGGTCATCTACCGCCCCACACTCTTGTTATTGGATGAACCTGTTTCTGGCCTGGACCCGATCGCCAGGGTTCAGTACCGCGAAACCATCAAGGCGTTGCAGCGAGAGGGCATGACCATTGTGATTTCCTCCCATATCCTCAGCGATTTGGAAGATTTTTGTACCGCCATCGGCGTGATGGAATCGGGGCGGCTAGTGGAAAGTTCCCAGTTGCAAGACCTGTATAAGCGCGATCGCCCCCATCAGCAATTCATCGTCGCTACCCTGGATAACCCTGATGCCCTCCAGACCATTCTCCAGCACTCCCCCCTAGTCACAGCCTGTGAGCGCTTACCCGACAGTCGCGATCGCCCCTCCTCCTCCAACCAAGATCGCCCCATCGCCAACACTCCCGTTGCCTCCATCACAATCTACCGCCTCTCTATCCAATTTACAGGTGACACCACCGACGCGGCGGAGTTATTGCGATCGCTGATCCAAGCAGGACATGTCATCAGCGAATTTGCCCCCGTTAAAGAAACCCTGGAAGACATCTTCCTCGAACTCGGCTACAACAAAACCGCCTAGCGATCGACCAGTCGTAAACAGCACAAAACCAATAGGCTACACTGCCCGCCCGGCGCTCGCCCCCGCGGCCCCGCGGCCCCCCCCGCCCGCGCCCCCGGCCGCAC
>JBFRWC010000476.1:0-4829 GCA_051439365.1 Leptolyngbyaceae cyanobacterium | reverse complement strand
ATCGCCACCTGAATGTCGTACTCGTCCGCTACCGTTAAACAGGTATCAATGGTAGCGGGAGTCGTCCCCCAATCTTCGTGTAGCTTCAGTCCCATCACCCCCGCTTGCACTTGCTCCACCAAGGCTTGAGGTTGGGCGCTGTTACCCTTGCCTAAGAATCCAAAATTGAGCGGAAAGGCATCTGCCGCTTGCAGCATTCGGTAAATGTGCCAGGGACCAGGGGTACAAGTGGTGGCATTGGTGCCCGTGGCGGGTCCGGTGCCGCCCCCTAGCATGGTGGTGACTCCAGAGGCGATCGCCGTCTCGATTTGTTGGGGACAAATAAAGTGAATGTGGGAATCAATGCCGCCAGCGGTGAGAATCATGCCTTCGCCCGCGATCGCCTCCGTCCCTGGTCCAATCACAATATCCACATTGTCCTGAATATAAGGATTGCCCGCCTTGCCAATTTTGGCGATGCGACCATCTTTCAGACCAATGTCGGCCTTGACAATCCCCCACCAATCCAAAATCAGGGCATTGGTAATCACCGTGTCTACCGCACCGTCAGCGTTGGCAATGGGGGACTGACCCATGCCATCCCGAATCACCTTGCCGCCGCCAAATTTCACCTCATCGCCATAGGTGGTGTGGTCTGCTTCCACTTCAATGATCAGATTCGTGTCCGCTAAACGGAGGCGATCGCCCACCGTGGGGCCATAGGTTTCAGCATAAGCTCGCCGATCCATGCGATAACTCATAAGTCAAGACATCCTTAATGTCATGGGTGATAGGTGCAGAAGAGAGCCAGAAACCGCGACTATCATGACTTCCAACCGCCTCAACTAGCATCCGCCAATTGGGGAGCCGAATCAAGCGGTACAGTGGAAGAAATATGGAAAAGTATTGTTTTTTAACAAGTACCCATGAACTTGATTATTTTAATCGCCGCACTAGTGATTTCATTCCTGCTCTTCACGTGGCTGATCCGGGTGGTCAAAGCAACAGTGACGACAGCGTTTGCGATCGCCCTCCTGGTGCTGCTCTTGCAGTTGTTCTTTGGGATCGGACCCCAGGATATTTGGAATGAAGTCACAACCCTATGGCAGCAAATCACTCAACCCGGAACCGTCCGATAGTCCAGGCTTGAACTATAAACTGTAATGAATAGTAACGATAAGAATGCTGCTCCAGGGTTTCCCAAAAAAATCAGTAATCCCTAATACAGTTCTGCCCTTATGTAAAACAGTCTGATACAATTGCGTCAGTTCGACCCATGCATTCGACCTACTCAAGTGCCGCTCGAACTCAATAATTTCTGTTGCTGCTCACCTGATATCGAGTAACCAAGATTATGATCGCGTTAGAAGCGTTACCTTCAACTCCAAACACGATGCTAGGACATGTACTTGTGGTAGAGGATGAAGAGATCATTCGCGAGACCATTGCCTTAGCCCTCACAGAGGAAGGCTACAGCGTCACCACCGCTGAGGATGGCAGTGTGGCCCTCAAGCTGATCAATCAAGCAATGGCCAATGGTGGGGTTGGTCAAAAAACATTTGACCTGATTGTATTGGATTTGATGTTACCCCACGTTAACGGGCTAGATCTATGCCGTCTCATTCGCCACGATGGCCATCAGGTTCCCATCCTCATTCTCAGTGCCAAGGCCAGTGAGACGGATCGAGTTGTCGGCCTAGAGGTGGGGGCAGATGATTACTTAGCCAAGCCCTTTGGCATGAGAGAACTGATTGCCCGCTGTCGGGCCTTACTTCGGCGCTCCAGCTACGCCAAACCCAAATCTCCCACAGCCCAACTGATCTTTCAATCCATTGTCCTCTATCCCCAAGAATGTCGGGTGACGATTCAGGGTGAAGAAATCAATCTTTCACCGAAAGAATTTCGCTTGCTAGAATTATTCATGAGCCATCCCCGTCGGGTCTGGTCGCGGGAGCAACTGATTGAGCGGGTGTGGGGACCAGATTTTATGGGAGATAGTAAAACGGTGGATGTTCATATTCGCTGGCTCCGGGAAAAGCTGGAGGATGATCCCAGTCATCCCAAGTATTTAGTGACAGTCCGTGGTTTTGGCTATCGCTTCGGTTCATAATCGCCAGTCTCGTCCCCGGTTCTATTCATGATCATGCCTGACAACAGGGGAGAATTGACCAAAGATGCTGAGCGGATTCGTGTTGGGATTGCTAGTGGGTGTCTTGGCGTGCGTGGGCGATCGCCTCCGCCAACGCCAACGGCTACAGCGCTTACTGGGGGCACACCCCTTTCGCGAACCCAGTGTGTCGCTACCCATTCTGAACCAATTGTCATTGGCGATCGCCTCCCAACAACGGCATTACCAACATCTGCAACAGCAGCGAGAACAAAAACAGCGGCTCTTAAACGATGTTCCCATCAGTGTGCTACACATTGACAACGAAAATCGCCTCGTCTGGTGGAATGCTGCTGCCCAGACCCTATTTGCCATCCAACCAGGAGACTATCCCCAACCTCGCCTGCTATTGGAACTGGTCCGCTCCTACGAGTTAGACCAATTGGTGGAACAAGTCCGGCAACGGGGCATCCCCTATCAACAAGACTGGACCTTTTTCCCAATTAATGCCAATCCCGCCAATGTGATTAAGCAACAGTCCTATGTGTTGCGGGGACACGGAATACCGCTGGGGGCAGGGCATGTGGGCCTATTTGTCGAAAATCGTCAGGAAATGACCCTCTTGGAGCAGCAGCGCGATCGCTGGACCTCCGATGTTGCCCATGAACTCAAAACCCCCCTCACCTCCATTCGATTGATCGCTGAAACCTTGCAATCCCGGTTAGATCCTGCTTTGGCAAGCTGGGCCGATCGCCTAGTGCATCAAGTCACGCGCCTCAGTAGCCTAGTGCAAGACCTATTGGATTTAAGTCAACTAGAACGAGACGGAGCAGGAACTCTCCCCATTCGCGCCGTTAACTTACCTGAACTCATTCAATCAGCATGGCTCAGCCTAGAACCCATTGCCCGGAAAAAGAGTCTGCAATTTACCTATGCCGGACCCACCCAGTTAGTGGTGCAAGTGGATGAATCTCGGATATATCGAGTGTTTATTAATCTACTGGACAATAGCATTAAATACAGTCCACCCGGTGAAACGATTGAAGTTGTGGTGCAAACTCTAGAGCTTCCGGTTCTCGAAACGGCTGGCCTCAGGCCCACTGTGCAAATTGAAGTGATCGATACAGGCCCAGGCTTCCTAGACACCGATTTGCCCCATATCTTTGAACGCTTTTACCGCGCTGACGAATCCCGCACTCACCCATCGCCGCCGTTCCCCGCCCCGCAACCCCAACACCGTTCTCCATCACCCCCAAACGAACAACCCTCTTCGCCCCTCATACAGGACAATCTGCCCAATTCTGCCCTCTCTTCTCCGACTAGCCCCACCCTAGAACCGAGGCCAACGCAGCCCAGTGGCACCGGATTGGGGCTAGCGATCGTCCAACAAATTATCAAAGCCCATGGGGGATATCTCGAAGCCTACAACCATCCCCAAACAGGAGGAGCCGTAATTCGGATTCGCCTCCCCAAAGGCAGGACTATCATCCTGTAAAATTAGGGTGTGGCCGGAGGACCTAAGCAGGGAACCCAAGCCGAGAGTCCAGTTTCATCTATTACGAAGTGTTTTCATCTATGGGTGAACGATTGCAAAAGTTGATGTCTCAATGGGGGGTGGCCTCCCGCCGTAAGGCTGAGCAAATGATCCTGGATGGACGGGTTCGCCTCAACGGTACCATTGCTGAATTGGGCCAGAAGGCAGATCCTATCGTTGATTGTGTAGAACTAGATGGCAAGGTCGTTAATCCTCAAGCACCCGTTGAAAAGCTTTATGTCCTGCTCCATAAGCCCATAGATGTGTTGTCAACGTGCATTGATCCGTGGAATCGACCCACTGTAATGGACTTGTTGCCGTCTGCTTTCGTGCAAGACACAGGGCTCCATCCAGTCGGTCGCTTAGACAACAACTCCACCGGGGCAATTTTACTCACTAATGATGGGCATATCACCTTTGCGTTGACCCACCCTCGACACACAATTCCTAAACGGTATCACGTGTGGGTTCGGGGTGTTCTGTCTCCTGACACCCTACAACAATGGCAGCGGGGTGTTATGCTGGCTGGGAGACGAACGCTGCCGGCTGAAGTGCGGGTTCTACGCGACTTACGCCAGCGCAGTCTGTTGGAAGTGACATTGCGTGAGGGTCGTAATCGCCAGATTAGGCGAGTGGCGGATCTACTAGGGCACCCCGTTGTAGCCCTCCATCGTATGGCCATTGGGTCCATTCACCTAGGCAATTTACCAGTAGGCCAATTCCGTACTTTATCAGCCCGTGAAATGACGTTTCTCCACCAGCAAACCAATCGGTTTGCACCATCACGGGCGAACCATCATGATTCTGTCCATTTAAGAGGGCAAGGGGAATGAATCAGGACGTATCCAGCTCAGACCCTCGCTCGTCCTATAGCCAGAGTGAGCGCCTTATTCAGATCGGAATCTACTTGCAGCAGGTCCGAGAACAGGAGGGCTTGCTGATTGACCAGGTTGCGAGTAAGACCCTGATTTCAGGTCGCCATATTCGCGCCATTGAAGCAGGGGATCTGGAGGCATTACCAGAAGCGATCTACGTTAGAGGATTTATTAAGCGTTACGCCGAAGTCTTGGGGCTGGATGGGGTGGAAATTTCCACAGCCTTTCCCTTGTATTCCGACAGTCCAGAGTTTCGGCCAACTTGGCAAAATTCCGATGTGGCCCAACTCCGTCAGGCCCACCTCTATCTCGCGTATGTTGCGCTCATTACGCT
>JBFRWC010000475.1:0-24837 GCA_051439365.1 Leptolyngbyaceae cyanobacterium | reverse complement strand
TCACCCCCCCCCGTACGGACAACGCCCCCGTGCTTGTCCTCACCCCCCCGTGCTTGTCCTCACCCCCTCCCATAAACCTCCACAATCTCCTCCCCATACTCCCGAATCACCCGCGCCCACCCCTCCGGCTTCACCACCTTCACCTTTCCCCCAAACCGCAAAATCCACGACCGCAACTCCACATCCTTGCGGAAACTCCACACAGGCAACACCGCCTTCAACCGATGGGGATAACGCGGATCACCCGTCGGCTTCAGCCCAAACAAAGGGCGCTCGCCCCCCGATGCCGCCCCACTCACCCTCGGCGATAGCTTTAGCTGAGGCAATCGCTGCGTTCCCTCACTAATAAACGGATAAATCTCATGATTGCACCATAGCTCCAACGTATCCGTCACCGTCGCGCGAGTTTTCCGCTCCAAAAACGCCCGTTGCTCCTCCACCTTTGTCCCCAAAAACAAACTAAAACTCCCCGCCAATAGCGTATGCAAATTGTTGTGAGCCACCTCCCGCTCCCCCGGCGATCGCCTAAACCCCGTCACCGTCGCCGCCAACCGATCCAGTCGCGCAAACCCCAGCAACCCCGTATCATGGCGCTGATAGCCCAGATACCACGCAATGTTGTAAAACACAATTTGCAACGGCAACACCGTAAACGAGTCCTCATCCACTCCCTCAAACCGACCCGTCCCCCGCAATTGCCGCAGATCCAACAACCGACCTTGAGCGATCGCCGTTTCCACCAACTCCCCATTGTGAGGATGAGCCAACGACGTATCCGGCAAATAATCCCCATCCACAATCGTCCGATTCACCACCGTCCGCACCGGATACCCCTGCCCCACCTCCAGCTTCAACGCCCCCAACCGTTGCCGCAATATCTCACACGTATTCAACGCCATTGGGTCATCAAGGTGCTGCGCCTGACCCTCCACACTCCGGTACAACTGCAACAACTCATGGGTCGCCAAAATCGATGTCCCCAAATAATAACCCTGACGCATCGGCGCATCGGGCACAATCCCATAGGGCTTCAACACATCGCTAATATCCCGCCGCAGCGTATCCGCCTGATAAGCAAGCTGATAGTGCTGCATGATCATCGCCAAGGTGTCATGCAACGGAGTGCCGGATTCCGCCAACCGCGCAAACGGGTGATGAGCCACAAACCGAATCAACTGCATCAGCCGCTCAAACATGGCGCGATCGGCATAGGGATGCAGCGGCTCATCTGGCGGAATCGCCTCAGCAGGCGGATCAACCGCGATCGCCCCCTCCTGATAGTGACCCGTATTCACCAACCCATTCGCCTCCAACCAGATCAGGTTTTGAGCGATCGCCCCCTCGTCCCCATAAATCGCCCCATACTGCACCGTCATCACCGCCGCGATTTCCGCCACCGCCGTCTCAAAGGGAGGCACCCCCTCCACCCGCAACAGATGACATAACCACTGGGGATTTTCCTGGTGCAACCGCCCCACCCCCGGATAGTTCAGCAACGTCGCCATCAAATACAGCAACCGCTCAAATGCCAGCAACCCCGAATAAGCGTGCAACCCAAACTGACTGCGCCGATTCGCCCGTTGACTCAACGTACGATCCAAACGGCTGATTTTAGCCTCCATCCCCGCAAAATCCACCTGTCCCCGCTTCATCGGCACCGGATTCACCACCGTAAACCCTTCCTCCGCCACAGGCTTAAACCGCTGCAACTGGGCAAAGGCCTGCTCAATTACCCCGTCTGGCACCTGACGAGAACGCCCCCGATTCCGGGCCAGACAGGTCTCCTGACTCGTCGGCAACACCCACCCCATCCACCGCGACTGTCCCTGATCCAACCGCCGAATCGTCTGCATGAACCCCATCCGCCACGGTCGCCGCACATTCGTCGCATCATAGATCACAGACTGTCCCAACTGGAGCGCCCGGTCAATCTCCGCCAGCACCTCCGTCTCAATTTCTGACCAATTCCCCTGAATTTCAGCCGCCCCATAAAGCCGCTCCCGGATGCGATCGCTTGACACCACCACCATTTCTGGATGGCGATCGCACCACGCCACCGCCAACGTCGATTTACCGCTAGCAGGTGGCCCAATCAACACATGGCACACCAGACGATGGGATACTGAATGAGAACTCATGGCACAGATGACGTGTAGAGAAGACGCTTCTATCCTACCCAGCAAGACCCACAAAGGATGTTAATTCCTGCGAATGACCAGAGACAAGATGAAGCTGGCGATTGCTTAATGACTGAGCCAGGGACATGGTGTGGTTGGGAGCAGAGCCAAAACGACTATCCGCCAGCTTCTGGAGCGAGGCCGTGGTCGATAGGGACGATGGCGATACCGATTGACGGGTCTGACGAGATTGAACCACATGATGGGGATGCTGCTGGGCGATCGCCTTTTATCCCGATGGCCATACCTTGGCCAGTGTGAGTGATGATCCGATGTTGCGGGTGTGGGAGGTGGCAATGGGATATTGGTTATCGAAGCAGCAGGGCTATGCGCATAGCCTACATTTTGAGTTCCTTGAATGATGCTTGGCTTACAAAAACTTGGGCGCGGAAACCGCCCCCCTACAAGGGATTGGGACAATGTAGGGGTCAGGTCTTCTGACCCAAGGCAGGGACAAGGTTTTAGGTAGTTTTGTCAGTCAATCAGCCGTTAAACCTCTCCCTCAATGAGAAAAATAGGAGAATAAGCATGATCGCAGCACCGAAGACGCTGAATCCAGAAATCTTACCAGCACAAGAAACAACACAAGCACAAGCATGGCAAGGATTTGTTCCCGGTCAATGGCTAGACGACATTGATGTGCGAGATTTTATCCAACGCAACTATACACCTTACCAAGGTGATGATCGTTTTCTCGCCACAGCGACAGATCGAACCCAAAAACTCTGGCAGCAAGTTTCAGATCTGATGCTCCAAGAGCGAGCCAAAGGCGTGTTAGAGGTGGATCAAAAAGTCCCTGCTGGCATTACCGCTCACCAACCGGGCTATATCGACCAGGATCTAGAACAAATTGTTGGGCTACAAACCGATAAGCCCTTGAAACGGGCCATTATGCCCTTCGGTGGTATTCGGGTCGTTCGCAAATCCCTGGAAGCCTATGGCTATCAGCTTGATCCGGCCACGGAAGAAATCTTTAGTAAATATCGCAAAACCCACAATGATGGGGTGTTTGATGCTTATACCCAAGAAATGCGCTTAGTGCGACGCTCTGGCATTGTCACTGGATTGCCCGATGCCTATGGCCGAGGTCGGATTATTGGCGACTATCGGCGGGTAGCCCTGTATGGGATCGATCGCCTCCTCCTCGACAAGCAAGAGCAACTCCGATCCCTGGAAGTTGAGGTGATTGATGAAGCTGTAATTCGTCTACGGGAAGAACTGTCGGAGCAAATCAGGGCACTACAAGAACTGAAGGACATGGCGGCAACCTATGGCTTTGAGATTGGTCGCCCTGCTGCCACGGCCCAAGAAGCGATTCAGTGGGTTTACTTCGGTTATCTCGCTGCCGTGAAGGAACAGAATGGGGCGGCCATGTCCTTGGGGCGAGTGTCCACGTTCCTGGATATTTACTTTGAGCGAGATTTATGCCAGGGATTAGCAACGGAAAGCGAGTTGCAGGAATTGGTTGATCATTTTGTCATGAAGCTCCGCATGGTTCGGTTCCTCCGGGCACCGGAATATAACCAGTTGTTTTCGGGTGATCCCACCTGGGTGACCGAATCCATTGGGGGCATGGGCGAAGACGATCGCCCCTTGGTTACGAAAAATAGCTTCCGATTCCTTAATACTTTGTATAATCTGGGAGCAGCCCCGGAACCGAACCTGACGGTGTTGTGGTCTGGCCGTTTGCCGGAAGCCTTCAAACAATTCTGCATCAAGGTTTCCATTGATACGAGTTCCATTCAATATGAAAATGACGACTTGATGCGGCCTCACCACGGCGATGACTATGGCATTGCCTGCTGTGTCTCTGGGATGCAAATTGGCAAACAAATGCAGTTCTTTGGGGCGCGGGTGAACTTAGCAAAAGCGCTGTTGTATGCCATCAACGGTGGCAAAGATGAAAAATCCGGCGAGCAGATCGGCCCTAAATCGGACCCTATCCTGGCAGAATATTTGGATTACGATGAGGTGATGCATCGCTATGATCAAACCCTAGATTGGCTGGCCACCGTTTATGTCAACGCCCTCAATATCATCCACTACATGCACGACAAGTATTGTTACGAGCGGATTGAGATGGCCCTGCACGATCGGGATGTGTTCCGCACAATGGCCTGTGGTGTGGCCGGACTCTCTGTGGTGGCTGATGCCCTAGCTGCAATTAAATATGCCCAGGTGCGCGTCTTACGAGATCAGCGGGGTCTAGCTGTGGATTATGAGCTGACTGGAGATTATCCCAAGTTTGGCAACAACGACGATCGCGTGGATAGTATTGCTGCTGACCTGATCGAACGATTCATGAACAAGGTGCGCCAGCACAAGACCTACCGCGATTCGGTCCCCACCCAATCTATTTTGACCATCACTTCCAATGTGGTCTATGGCAAGAAAACAGGCAGCACTCCGGACGGACGCAATGCTGGGGAGCCGTTTGCTCCGGGGGCGAATCCGATGCATGGGCGGGATACGAAAGGGGCGATCGCCGCACTAGAATCCGTGGCCAAACTTCCCTACGACCATGCCCAGGATGGGATTTCCTACACCTTCTCGATTGTGCCGGGAGCCTTGGGCAAAACGGAAACCTCTCGGATTGACAATCTCATCAATTTAGTGGATGGCTATTTCCAAAACACCGGGCATCATATCAATATCAACGTCCTCAATCGGGAAACCTTGTTGGACGCAATGGAACACCCAGAGATATATCCCCAGCTCACCATTCGAGTCTCGGGCTACGCCGTCAACTTCATCAAACTCACCCGTGAACAGCAACTTGACGTGATCAACCGGACTTTCCACGATCGCATTTAACCCATTCATCCTCTCGTTCCCAGCATCTTGCTGGGGATGTACCAGAGGCTCCCAGTATCTTGCTGGGAGCCAGAGGATTCTTTCTAGCTCCCAGTATCTTGCTGGGAGCTAGAAAGGCAGAAAAATCTTATTCCCTCAACGCTAGCAATGTCCACTCAGTTTTCCCCCCTCAATCCCCTTATTTCAGCATCCGCCATCACTGGACGGATTCACTCCTATGAAACCTGTGGCACCGTGGACGGCCCGGGCTTGCGCTTTGTGGTCTTCACGCAAGGATGTCCCCTGCGGTGTCAATATTGCCATAACCCGGATTCTCGCGATCGCCACGGGGGTGAAGTGATAACCGTAGATGACATCATGGCCGAGATTCTCAAATATCGCAGTTATCTCCAGCATGGGGGCGTGACTGTAAGCGGGGGTGAACCCACTCTCCAGCCTGAGTTTGTCACTGAGTTACTGCGGCGCTGCCAAGCAGAAGGGCTACACACCGTTCTGGATACCTCTGGTTATGTGAAGCTAGACGTGGTACAACCCCTGTTGAACTACGTTGACTTGGTCTTGCTAGATATCAAATCGTTGGACCCAGCCACTTACCAGAGCGTTACCCAAGTCTCAGTGGAACCAACCCTAGCTTTGGCCCGCTACCTTTGTGACATCCAAAAACCCGCATGGATTCGCTTTGTCTTAGTTCCCGGCCTCACTGACGCACCCGCCAACATCGAAGCCCTCGCTGACTTTGTGGCAGACCTCACCAATGTGGAGCAGGTGGAAGTCCTGCCGTTCCATCAGATGGGCGCTCATAAGTGGGAGCAATTAGGCCAGGACTACAAGCTCAAGGATACCTTACCGCCCAGTCGTGAAATGCTCCAGGAGGCGATCGCCACATTTCGCCAGCGTGGTCTCACGGTCGTTGGTGATCTCTAATAGAAATCATTGAATAGACATCCCTGTTTTGGGCAGATCTAGAGATTGTTCCCTATTTTATTCCGTAAAACAACGGATAATCTTGGGATCAATCATATTTTTTTTACATTAATCTCGAAAACTTACTGTACTCAACGAGACCCCTTAACCCGTACTTTATGAATAGGCACAACTATCAATAGCGAGTGCAGGAATGATGGTCTCTCCTAAGCGAAGATCCTGAAATCCTTCCGCCTTGATTGTGCGATCGCCCGATTCGATTGTCCTTTTAGGGAGCACATTATTAGCGATCCCTAAGAGGGTGATCCCTAATACCATCAGCCATTGGATTGGCAACTAGCGCTGTCCCCAGAAATTGAACGAGTCATGCCTGAGAAAAAATTCCCTCAGTGACTGTTTGTTTTTTGTTTCTTTCGACTCATGTCGCTCAGTTACGACTTAGAAACGTTGTTTTTTTTAGATATAGTGGGCAAATGCATCATGGTAGAGACAAATAGACAAGAACATGGAACATTTATTCCCTTCTTAATGCGGATTACAGACGACGAGCTGTTAGAGGGTTCGCTGCAATCAGGGGAATCCACCTTGGGGGATCAGGCTTTAGCTGCAACCAGTGCTGCCGCGACCCAGCGGTTTGAACGGGGACTTCAGTATTACCAGCATGGTGCCCATCAGCCCGCTCTGATGGCCTTTCAGGAAGCATTGAGCCTATACAAAACCTGTCACAATTTGAGCGGACAGGCCCAAGCTTGGCTAGGATTGGGCCTCACCTCATACTCCATGAAGCAATACGAGGAAGCCGTTGCCTTTTCCAATCATGGTTTGACCGTGGCCCGAACCATTGGCGATCGCTGGACCGAACGACAAGCCCTAAGCAATTTGGGGAACGCTTACCGTCATTTGTATGACTATGAAGCCGCCTTGGTACATAATCAACAAGCGTTAACCCTCTCGGAAGAACTCAATGATTTGCCCAGTCAGGCGGCAGCCTGGAGTAATTTGGGCCTGCTATACAAAGCGATGGGGGAAAATCACCAAGCGATCGCTTGCTATGAAAAAGGGTTGCAAGTTTCCAGTCAGTTGAGCGATCGCAAAATCGAACGCCAAATCTTGCACAACCTAGGCAACGTTCATCATAAATTAGGAGAACATAAGAAAACGATTACCTACTATGAACGTCTGCTTCAGCTTGTCCACTCCATCGACGACTATCAAGCAGAATTGAAAGTGCTAAAAAGCCTTAGTAGTGCCTACTACATTATTAAGAACTACGCGAAATCAATTGCCTTTTTACAAAAACGGTTGTTGCTGGCTCGGAAATTAGAGGATGCCAATAATGAGGTCCAATCTTTAGGCATGTTGGGAACGCTTTACCATGCTATTGGCAAACACAGTGATGCGCTAAAATGTCATGAGCAACAGCTAAATTTGGCCCACCAATTAAATCAAACCCAGGTGGTGCAACAAACCCGTATTACCCTCAAAACTCTGTGTTGTATTCTGGGTGATTTTGAACGGGCCAGTCAGTACTAAGTTTTTTTTGGAAAAAAGCATACTGCCGTAGTAGGTTTACTGGCATTGGGTTGTTACCAAAAGCAAGGCTGATACCAAAGTAGTCTCAATCTAACTTACTCTCTCAGCCTGAGATTAACCCTTATTTTAATCCGGGATGCTGCGGCGCGGATCGCCCCAGCATCCCGTTAAATTCTTCCCTACTTAAGTTATTATGAGCCTTGAGATTTGATATTTCTATTTTCATAGAAGACTTTGCACGTTGTTGATAAATGTTGTACCGTCAACCATGCTAGAGTACATAAAGCTGTCAATTATGCCCTCAAACTCTTTGAGATAAGCCTCTCTATTGATGCCGAGAAACAAATTACCTTGCCCCATTAAGATAATTGGAACCTTGAGGCCCCTACGACGTACTTCTCGACCAAAATCTTCGCAAAATGGAATCCAATGACCATTGGAATCACAAAAAAAGCCTTTTACAATAATCAATATATAGCTATATTCATTCAGCTTTTCTAAGGCTATTTGTGGGTCTAATGCCTGATCTATAAATCCTTTGAAGTGTCCATACTTCTTTAGCACTTTTGAGTAATACAGGCTATCACCTTGGTTACCCATTAGCAGCATAATTCTAGTATCTTTGCTGAATTGCTCAAGGTGCTTTGCCATAAAATTGCTCTGTCTTAACGCAATGTTGTGGTAGATCTTTGGCCTTGAGTCACCTGGATTTTCAAAAGTAAATGAGCAAAGTGCATGAAAACTCAGAGAAAAAGTATTGGGGAAATGAAGGCTCACTCATTACTTGCTCAAGTCAACCGTTTCCAGGGTTAGAACCTGGGGTGGAGTGGCATCGGGCGGGTAGATCAGTTCCACATTGACAGAACGGCGATCGCCCGGTGGTAGTCTCAGCCGTACCAATGACCGTCCCCGTTGGCCACGACGCTGCACCAAATGAAAATATCGTGCTTGGGGCAGGTTCCAGTTATCGACATAGCGAACTAGCACGGTTCCTCGGAAAAAGATCCGATCTTCTGGTGGGTCCAAGAAGGTAAGGACATTGGTTTGATCTTCATCCTGAATTGGAGTCTCAATTTTGATATCCACTTCTTGTTCCGTATCAGTATTGTTGTACAGCGGCAGCGAGAGATTATAATGGACACCATAATTCCCGTGGGCACGATACGCCGTATCAGGGTATCGCTTCAACATCCGTCCACTCTGAATTTGACCGGTGCCAAATGTATTGTGATCCAGACCAGCGACAACATAGGAAATCTGACGGCCTGCATCAGGAATGGTCAAATCGTCGCTCTCCGGGCCATCTGTCAGCTTGGCGTTCCACTGTGAGCCTTGGGCCACCCCAGCGACTCGCCCGTAGAAAAACCGACTAAACTGCTGAGCATCCGGGGGAGTTGGCGGGTAATCCCGTGGCCCCGCCAGCCCTTGCTGGGTTAAGACATCGGCCCATTCATAAATCGTGGGCACCCGCTCATAGGAGGCAGAAGCCCTTGGTGCAAACATGGCCAAACTCGCGACGTATACGGGGCCACTACTGTACATCCGCATCAAGATAGTGCGGCCATTAGTGGGTAATGGGCGGTTCACGACTGGCCGGGTGGAGGCAACCCCTTCCCCCACGTTGGCTAAGGCCGCTAGTTCCCCTATTTCTTCGTCATTGTTCTGGCTGATCTCCGAGATAGGCAGAGGCGGCAATAGCAATTGGCCAGAGGCGAGTGTGCCGTTGACGGGTACACTCAAACGCCGCATGGGAATGGGCACATTCATCAACAGGTGACTGTGCTGGGAGGGAATCGTGATCGTCGTCGGCCAGTGCGGTTGCCGCACTCCCCGCAGCACTTCTCCCATGACTCGGCTACCTGGACCCGAAAAGACGGTCCCCAAGGGATTGGCAACGTAAGCAGGTAAGTCAAAAAAGGGGGCTTCTTGACTCAGGTAAGTCACACCTTGGGTAATATTGAGGGTCACTGGGGCTGGATTGGGATTATGAACCATAATTCCCATGTACAGCGTTCTCACGTCATCATGGTTTAACCCTCTGGCGACATGGTGGGCAAAAATGTCGAAACGGCCATCAAAAGCATAGTTGAGGTGCGCCGAGGGCACGGCCATTGTGTCTGGGGGAAAGGTTGATAACAAAATCCCTTCCTGTTGGACTAACTCTGGGCTATTGCTGTTGAAAACAGGGACCGCATCCAAACTGCCAGACAGAGGTCGGATAGATTGGGCTTGGACGCGGTTGCGAGATGCGGTATTGGTTCTCCCAGCACTGATAAGTGGATCAGACTCAAAGGGAGGTGACAGGAGGCGATCGCCTATCACCTCGCTGGACTCAACCGTTGGGTGTGAGCTAGGCAGCGAGGACAGCGGTGCATTGAGAGTGAGTAGAATGGGCAAAAGCGTCAGCATGAAGGGAAAGTCGGCAGGAACACAATACAGACTAGTTAGGATAATCAGGACACTGATAATAAAGGATACACTATCCAACCCCTTCATCCGCAGGATTTTCATTCCCCTTGGCAGTCCCAGGGTCGCTGTTGAATTTTGTCATAAGGCCAGGACTGTTTTCACAACCCAGTGATCATTTACAAGGTGAATCATCACCATACGGACCACTCAGTAGGATGCAACAGTAAAGTGACCACGACCTATCCTGAGTTAGGAGCATGGAAATAGGTCATATTTTGATGGATGTAACCGGGGATTTTATGACTGAAGAGTTGGGTCGGTTATTAGCCTCGCTCTGTGGAGATCATGTTGTGCCTGAAAGCTGAGTTAGAACAAAGTCTGCAAGATCTAAAGCAAAGAGGTCACGACCGTCTCATTAACGAGACAATTGCGGAAATGGTTTGGTGGTGATGTTTTGAAGAGAATTAATCAAAACGAGAAAAGCGATCGCCTTGTCCAGAATGGGCACAGTTAGACACTAGCAGTATCAAAAGCAAGAAGAAAGGCAAGACAACTATACAGAAGCAATCCAAGAAGAAAAATGGATCTTAAAGTTACTACCCAGGCTTAAAAGACTCGCTATTTTTATCGGTTACCCTCCCCATCATGCCTCCGGGCATCGCTGGCCATTGAATCCCAATGGCCAGCACATCGGAAATGGTATTGAGGATATCCCACAAATTGACTTCGCGAGGCCATCCTCCTAGTTTTGTCGGAGACAATAGCGGTTGAATACGTTCAAACTAGTCTTTGGCCAGGTTACTTCACACTCTATTAGAGTCCTTAGTCTTCTGGCGCTTTGGCAGATCGACTCAGAACGTCCCTAGCTGCCTAGCACGATTTTGTCCATTTTCAGATGGGCCAAAAATGAGAATTAGTATAAAATATTAATAAAGAATGATGACAGACAGAAAAGTCTGATTCGACTGTGTGAGGTAGAGGTCTTGATCACCACTGCTGCCGTTCCAGTTGAGCTTTGTAGACCAAGTAGAGGCAACTAGCTAGTGGTTTGAATTATGGCGAGTGTGGATGGGCAGGCGATTCTCTTTGTAGACGGGTATAACATCATTGGGGCTTGTCCAAGGTTGGCGAAACAGCGCGATCGCCATGGCTTTGATGCAGCCCGTAATACTCTGAGCGAGGACTTAGCAGGCTACAGTGCCTTTAAAGGATACCAAACTAAGCTGGTCTTTGATGCCTATCGTCAAGGTAGCTCATCCCGTGAAGAATCCTTAACAGACGACCTGGATATCTGCTTTACCAACCCACAGCAAACCGCCGATAGCTACATCGAGCAAGCCTGTGCTCACTTTCGCCAAGACCTCCGCAAGTTTTCCCATCGTTTGATTGTCGCCACTTCCGATCGGGCGCAACAACTGACGGTGGTTGGCTACGGTGCCGAGTGGATGTCTGCCCAGCGATTGATTACCGATATTCGCCAGGTGAAGGATCAAGTCCGCCGCAAAAAGCGATCGGGCATGGGGCACTCCAGCCGCTTTTTAGCTAGCCATTTGAATCCAGAGGTAAAGCAACAGCTAGAACAGTTACGACGACTGTGATGTTCGGCAATGTTTGGCGATCGCCATCAGTGATCCGATGACTTAAAAAATGAATTTGGGACTTGCCAAACAGCGGTTAGTGCCACTATGATTAGAAAAGTGATCCTCAGTAGCTCAGTGGTAGAGCGGTCGACTGTTAATCGATTGGTCGCAGGTTCGAATCCCGCCTGAGGAGTTTCAAAGATGGAATATTCGACTGGCAGGGCCTAGCAGAAAACTGACAAGCCACCCTCCTCACGTTTCCACACGAGGGCACGATACTAGCTCATCATCCTGATGTAGGCTTCGATGCTGTGTATGAGAATGGCGTGGTGCCTTGCCCCTTAATATTGGGGGAAAGAGAAGTCACCCAGGAATGCATGGCGTAAATAGGCAAACCCTTGAACCCTCACCCTAAATCGATCTCCCAAAAAGGGACAGGGACTTCAACCTTCCAAATGGGAGAACGGGTGGAGGGCGGAGAGTGCTAGAACTTTGCCATTGAGTACTAGAAGATGAATCCTCGAAGAAGAGGAGTATAATCGCACAAGATTCTAAGGGCGATATTATCGGCTAACAATTGGGGAAAACGATAATGGTGAGAAAATCGCGTCAGGGTTTATCGTGGGCGGTGTTGGGGCTAATCACGATTGGGCCATTGGTGAGTCTAGGTGGGCGATCGCCCCAGACCCAGGCCCTACCCCAACCTGCGGATGTCAGTCCGTTCCCCATTGCTCAGACCTTCCTTGCCAATCTCCAGTTATCCCGGCCTGAGGTGGTAGCCCCAGGGACCGTGGTGCGAATTGACGGCAGCGACACGATGGTCGTGGTCAACGATCAGCTAAAGCAGGGGTTTGAATCCGCCTATGCTGACACTCAGATTGAACTGTCAAACAACGGTGCCCAAGCGGCCCTTGAGGCCCTGGCGTGGGGCGATATTGATCTTGCTGCCATCGGTCGACAACTCACTTTAGACGAGCGGAACCAGGGCATGGTGCAGGTGACACTCAAGCGAGAAAAAATTGCGGTGATTGTGGGGCCAGATAATCCGTTTGATGGCGATCTAACCCTGACCCAGTTTGCTCAAATTTTTCGGGGCGAAATTACAAACTGGGCCGAAGTTGGGGGAGAATCTAGACCCATCCGGTTTATCGATCGCCCGAATGATGCCGATGTGCGGCTAGCCCTACAAGAGTACGATACCTTCAAGTCGGCCCAGTTTGCCTCTGGACCCACGACCGTGAGAGTCACCGAGGATGATACGAATGCAGTGATTGCAGAATTAGGTCGGGATGGCATTGGTTATGCCCCCACCAGCCATGTGCTCAATTTGGATACAGTAAGGCTAGTATCGATGCACAATGTTTTACCCACTAGCCCCACCTATCCCTACTCTCAAGCACGAGCGTATGTCTATTTCAGCCAACCGAGTGAGGCGGCGATCGCCTTTCTTGGTTATGGGGCCTCTGCAGACGGACAGGCCAACATTCAATCGGCATTGACAGCAGAGACAGAGGCGATCGCCACAGGCTTTCCCATTGCCAGTGCGGTGGCTTCACCGCCAGAGGAAGCGGCGGCAAGCGGCGGAACCGAGGGAGACATCCCCAGCAACTCTAGCGTTGAACCAACTAGTTCGGCTCCAGATTCTGAGCGTGTAGGAACTAGTCCCACTGTGTCATCTGATGGCGAACCACCACCTGAACCCAACTCTTCCCTCACGGTCACTCGTTCTGACGATGACCGTGAGCGCGAATCAGAGGTTCAGGGTGTTGACGATAGCCCAGCCGAGAATGCTCCACCTGCCCTGCCACTATGGTTTTGGTTCATATTACCCGTTGCGGTTCTGGCTTTGCTGTTGTGGAAACTGCTGGGCGGGACCAGCAACACAACGACCGACGAAAATGATGCCGAGGCCGACGGCCCCACCTCAAATGTTCCAGCCCCTGAGATATCCCCCTCAGATGTTTCATCTCCGGAGGCGACAGGACTTCTCCCTCCAGAACCCGATGGTGCTGTTATCCCACCACCCCCATTAGAATCCGACTGGGACCTGGATAACGCAGACCTAGAGAGTGCAGACCTAGAGAGTGCAGACCTGGATAACGCAGACCTGGATAAGCTTGAACTGGACAGTCTAGAGCTAGATGAGAGTGATCTAGACGAGATTGCTCTGGATGAGATCCACGAAGACATGGAAGCCCTGGAAGCAATTGATCTACCTGCTGATCATTTTTATGGTGACAGTGAAACTCTTGAAGTCATCAATACCTTCGCTGACAATAGCCTTCCCCCTCCAGACGATGTAGTAGACGATGTGGCGGATGATTTTCTCAACAACTTGCCGGAGCCCGACGACGAAGACTTGGACTTGGAGCCTGAATTTTCCTCTCTCCTGTTCCTGGACACACAGCCGCTTTTGGATGTCACTCTGTTCCAAGATGATGACGATACGTCAGAGTGGATTGCACGGGGCCATCGATTGACAGAGAGTGAACAGTATCAAGACGCTGACGCGAGCTTTGATCACGCCCTCAGGCTTCAACCCGACAGTGGGGCCGCGTTAGCCGGGAAAGGCCGAGTGGCTCTAGCACTGGCAAAACCAGAGGATGCGATCGCCCACTTCAATGCCGCCGTCACCCAGTATCCCGATCAGGCGATCCTCGCCTTATATCAGGGCCACACCTATGCCGAGATGCAGCAATGGGAGGAGGCCCTTGCTGCCTACGATCACAGCACCAACCTTGATCCCAATTTCCTAGATGCAACCTTAGCTAAGGGCAAAACCTTAGCAACGTTGGGACAGGCCCAAAGCGCGATTGTTTGCTTCAACCACATCCTCGATACGCGGCGGGAACTGAAGGGATTCGGGCAATCCAATCTGGCGATCGCCCCATCCTCTGACCCCAGTAACACAACGAATCCATCTATTGCCTCTCTGGGTTTACCCTTGTTATCCCCCGTGACTCTCAACGCCCAAGCTCTCCAGGGTCGCGGCAATGCCCTGCTTACTCAGGGATACGTTGGCGCAGCCCTCGATAACCTCCGCGAGGCCACCGAGACTGACCCCACTAATCCTGACCTCTGGGTCGCTCTCGGCCATGTCTTAGCTCGGCTGCAACGGGAACAGGAGGCGATCGCCAGCTTTGATCGCGCCTTGGCCCTTGCCCCTAGCCATCCTGACGCACTCCAGGGTAAGTTGGCATACGCAGAACTTGCAGATATTCATTAACTTGCCTTGCTCCTTTCGTCTTATCGTTGCAAAACATATCAATTTACCCAGTTTTGGAAAGGTTGTGAGAGTCTATTAAGATACATTGGCATTGAGGTATCAACGTGCTAGAAAAGCAGGGTGTATGGTTATCAACCCACTACACAGTGATTCAAGGTCAAGATTGGATTTGAAACGGGATAGTCTATAGACTCAAGCTTGGTAGACAGGCACGATATCCCGATGATCCTGCCTCTAATAGGGCTGAATTGACCGTTCAGAATGAGCTTGGTGCAACATTAAAACAAGCCTAGTGCAATCGTTAAAAAGAGCGACTGAGAAAAAGTGAGCGAAGATGCTTTCCTGGGTATGCTAAAGCTAGACCTAGGGTTATAACCAATAGAGCGGTGGGGTAGCTTCACACAGTTGCCGCCTTAAGATATGAAAACTCCTTGCATTGTTATCGCACTGTCATCAGCTCTTCTGCCCCAATTAAGGCAACCCTCCCCCTCCCTTAGAATCTACCTTTTTCCTCTCGGCCACGTTGTACATCCTAAACATACGTAAGCATCTATGACAGCTTCATCCCCATTTCCACAAAAACAAGAATCCTCCCATGTCAAAGCGTCTGAAACCTTCGTTGATATTGATGTTGACGTTGTTGCCGTTGAACCTGACCCACGGGTACCTGATGTGGTGCCGCCTGTCTTTGAGGAACCCAAAAAGGTCGCGCAACATCTAGTTATGCCTCCTTCTGATGTATCAGTTGAGTCCTCGCAGACTATTGATGTCGATACCAGCACGCCATCACAGACCATTACGGTGTCCGTCACATCGGGCGATCCTGCTTCCCAAGAGCCAATAGATGGGGCTGTGAGTGAGCCGTCCCACCCCCATCCCACACAACCCTCATCTTCCCCTTCCCCCGGCGGTGCCCTTGCGACTACAGGGGGCAACTTCGCAGCTTATTTAGCACCGCTCAGCAAGGATAAATTTGCTAAGGTGGTTCGAGAAGTGGAAGACCGCCTCAAGGTGGTCAATGACACGTTATCCATGATGAGCTCCCTTGGGGATAGCGAGGGCTTTGAGGCTATCCTCAATGAGATGCTGCAATCCATCAGCCTCAAAACAGGGGAATTGCTCAACGCCGATCGCACCACGATTTATTTGTTGGATGAAGACAAAAATGAGCTTTGGGCGGTTCTAGCAAAAGATGAAAATGGGAACAGCTTAGAGTTGCGCTTCCCCGCTGATAAGGGGATTGCTGGCGAATGCGCGACTAATCGAGAAGTGATTCGGATTCCCTACGACTTTTACGATGACCCCAGAGCGGCCTTTGCGAAGAAAACTGACGAGAAAAACCACTATCGCACCTACACTATGTTGGTGCTACCCCTGCTTGACGAAGAAGATGACAACAAGCTAGTGGCAGTGGTGCAACTGATTAACAAGCTTAAGCCTGACTTTGATCCTGATGCGCCCCTAGCTGACCGGGTTGACGATGAGAATGGATTCACTACAGCAGATGAAGAAGTTTTTGACCAGTTTGCCCCATCCATTCGCCTGATTCTAGAATCATCGAGATCATTCTATAAGGCATCTCAACGGCAGCGGGCCGCTGATGCCTTGATGCAGGCAACCACCGCTCTGAGCCAAAGTAGCTTGGACCTGGAGGAAACCCTCAAGCAGGTGATGGATCAGGCCAAGACTCTGATGAATGCGGATCGGAGCACACTCTGGTTGCTAGATGACGAGCGCGAAAAATTGTGGACTCAGATTCCCATCAATGGTGTGTTGACCAAGATGGAAATTCCTCGGAATGCCGGGTTTGCGGGGCAAGTTGCCCACTCTAAAGAACCTGTGATTATTCCGTTTGATTTGTATAAACACCCCAATGCAGAAACAGCGATAGAAACCGATAAAAAGACGGGCTATCGAACATGCAGCATGTTGTGTATGCCTGTATTTGATAGTAACAATGATCTAATTGGGGTCACTCAACTAATCAATAAAAAGCGTAAAGGAGATTATCCCGAATACGACCATGCGATCTGGCCGGATGCCCCTGAGTGTTGGAAAGCCAGTTTTGACCAGTTGGACCAAGAGTTCATGCAGGTCTTTAATATCCAGGCAGGGGTGGCGCTGCGGAATGCCAAGCTGTTCAATCGGGTGAAGCAGCAAGAGAAGATGCAGCGGGATATTTTGCGATCGCTCTCCAATGCGGTTATTTCTGCTGATAAGCAGGGCCGGGTCATTGCGGCGAATGAAAGTGCCCAGAAGCTGCTCAATCAGGGTGATACTCCTATCGAAGGACGGTTAATCACTGAACTCATCGAACTCAAGGAGAAAGACTTTGAGGAATGTTTGAACCGGGCATTATCTGGGACTGAAAAACAAGATCGGGAGCAGTATTATCCAGAACAGACCTTATTGACCGTTGCATCGGGAGCAGATACAGACACCGCCAGCAGCGATGATCCTCAAGCGACTTCTAGTGTGCATCTCTCGATCAATTCCATCACCGATGTTGACAAGCCTGATGTCATTTCCGGAGTTTTGGTGGTGATGGATGACATCAGCGACGAAAAACGGCTCAAGAGTACGATGTATCGTTACATGAGCCAGGAAGTGGCGGATCAGATGCTTGCCGGTGGCAATGATGCGAAGCTGGGAGGCGATCGCAAACAGGTATCCGTCCTCTTCTCTGACATTCGCAGCTTCACCACTATTTCCGAAGAGATGGACGCAGAAGAGCTGGTGGAAATGCTCAATGAGTACTTTGAGCGGATGGTCGATGCGGTATTCCAGAACAAAGGCACCCTGGACAAATATATCGGTGATGCCATTATGGCGGTGTTTGGTTCGCCTCTAGTTCTGGAGAATCATGCCTGGAAAGCGGTCCAGACCAGTATCGAAATGCGTCATCGCTTAGCAGACTTTAACGCTAAGCGAGGAGCACAAGGCAAACGGCAAATTAACATCGGCATTGGAATTAACTCCGGTGATGTTATCAGTGGCAATATCGGTTCGACTAAGCGGATGGAGTTCACTGCCATTGGTGATGGCGTTAACCTAGGTGCCCGACTAGAAGGCACCACCAAGCAGTATGGCTGCGATATCATCATTAGTGAAAATACTTACGAGCCCTGTAAGGATCAGGTATGGGTGCGAGATCTAGACTGTATCCGCGTCAAGGGCAAAAACGAACCGGTGACGATTTACGAATTAGTAGGGCTTCAGTCAGAGACCATATCTGATGAGGTGAAACATAAGATTGAACTATACCAGGCTGGCCGCCAGTTTTATTTAGCACGGAAGTTCTCTAGAGCAATGGGTAAATTTGGTGAAATCCTAGAAGATATTGATAACCATGATAAGGCGGCTCAGATCCAACTCAGTCGCTGTCAGCACTGGCTCCAGAATCCTCCTGAGGATGATTGGGATGGAGTTTGGACGCTCAAAGAAAAATAAACCTCAATATCTAGGCTTTTTGAGGGGGACGCGGCTCCGCTGTGCCCCCCTCAAAAAACTTTCTTTTCAAGTTCTACCAACCTGACCCGATCTAATGCATGTCATAGCCAAACACATTGGCACTGACTTCACCCAGATCCAGATTCGCGAACCCATATTCGGCCCAGCGCCGATCCACCATCGCCGCCACATCAGGGTCGGACTCCAGCGGTGCACCCCATTCATGCTCAGTTTCTGGGGGAATTTTAGTGGTGGCATCGATGCCCATGCGCCCCCCTAGGCCCAATTTCTCACTGGCGAAATCCAGGGTGTCAAAGGGAGTATCGGGCAAAATGAAAACATCGCGGCTCGGATCAACTTTGGAGGAAATCGCCCACACCACTTGGCGTGGATCACGGATATTGATATCTTTATCCACCACAATCACAAACTTGGTGTACGTAAATTGAGGCAGGGCACTCCAGAAGGCAAGGGCAGCGCGGCGGGCTTGGCCGGGATAGGCTTTGTCGATGGAGATAATGGCGGCTTTGTAGCTGAGAGCTTCCATCGGCAGAAAGAAATCAACAATTTCTGACACCTGCTGCCGCAAAATCGGAGTATAAATGCGGTTGAGGGCGATCGCCATCATCGCTTCTTCTTTGGGCGGACGACCACTAAAGGTGGTGAGGTATACCGGATCTTTGCGATGGGTCATGCACTGGAAGCGAATCAGGGGGGAATCCTCTACGCCACCGTAATAGCCCATGTGATCGCCAAAGGGACCATCCGGCAGCACCTCTCCTGGGGTGATGGTGCCTTCTAGGACAAACTCGGAATCAGCGGGGACTTCCAAATCTACCGTCTTGCACTTGGCCAAGTGAACCCCAGATCCTCCGTATAGTCCGGCAAACAACCATTCAGACAAGTCCACCGGAATTGGGGTGGCTGCTGCCATGATGATCAGCGGGTCCACACCGAGGGCGATCGCCACCTCCAGCTTTTTCCCTCGCTCCGCCGCCTTCCGCAGGTGTCGCGCCCCGCCCCGCACCGACAACCAATGTACCGTCATCGTTGTCTTCGACTGGAGTTGGAGCCGATACACCCCCACATTGGGAATGCCCGTCTCACAGTCCTTCGTAATCACCAACCCCAGGGTGATGATCTTCCCCGCATCACCGGAGTAGGGGCGGATCATGGGAATGCTGTTGAGATCCAGATCCGGCTCCTTCACCACGACCTGATGGCAAGAGGGTAACAAATCTCGTGCAGGCTTGGCTTTCACCACATCAAACAAAACCTTGCCAAAATCAATGGCCTGGGAGATCTTTTTGGGGGGCTTGGGCTGCTGCAACATTCCTAGCTTTTTACCCAACGTCTCTAACTCTTCGGGGCGTTCCATATTCATCGCCCAGCAAATCCGCTCCACCGTCCCCATCGTATTTACGGCGACAGGATAGGGCGACCCCTTGACGTTTTCAAATAGGAGAGCGGGTCCTCCAGCCTGCAACATTCGGTTACAAATTTCTGCAATTTCTAGTTCTGGATCAACCAAGGCACTGATTCGATGAAGCTGCCCCCGCTGCTCGATCTGCTTTAAAAATCCCCGTAAGTCTCTAGCCATAGTTAACGGCGATCGCTCGCCACCCCCAGTAACGACAATGTACGTTTCACATTCAGCTTTTATACATTATTCATATTTTGGGGCAGAGTCGCAGACTAAAACCAATTCAACCCTTCCGTTAACCTTTGGCCGAAATGGATCATGACTAGCGGGATTTGCCCGCAAGCCAATAGCCAACAGCACACACAACCAACACAGCAGCCCCCAAACCATGGCCAGCTTCTGGAACGGCTACCGATGATGGGGGATTACTCCCAATTACCGGAGGGCGGGGCTGAGGTGGATTCCCGGCCATGGGAGGAGGATTGCCACCTGTCACTGGAGGAGGATTGCCACCTGTTGGTGGTGGAGGATTCCCGCCTGTTGGTGGCGGAGGATTCCCGCCTGTTGGTGGCGGCGGGTTCCCACCTGTTGGTGGTGGAGGATTCCCACCTGTTGGTGGCGGGGGATTGCCTCCCATGGGTGGCGGATTGCTACCTGTTGGCGGAAAATTACCACCAGAACCAGGATTGGTCGGCCAAAAAGCGGAGTCCAAATTCCAGCCCACCACATCCAAGAGACGGCGATCGTTTTCAGTAATAAATAATCGTTGCCCAGGTGCTGGAGAAGGATCAAAAATTCCCAGATAATTGCCTGTTATCTCAGCCGCCTTCCAATTACTAGTCTGGTAACCATCCCCAAACCTACGTCCGGTAGAGAAACTAGCAATTTTGGTCTGTCCCCCATCAATCGAAAAGTATTTATCAACTTCCTGACCTTGAGCATCAGTACGGCCCGTAGTCCAGTCAATCAAACTTTGAGAGCTGCTTTTAGCTGCGAAAGTCACACTGTCTTCAGAAAAGCGGAACAAGTCAACAGGGGTAACAAACGTAAAAACATTGTCATCAAAGGCCACAACAGTGGTGTCGTGATCATCAAGGGAGCCAGGGTCTTCCTTGGGCAGTGAAGTATTGAAATCCACCACGTTGATACCGCTTCTCACTCCCAGGGCAACCCCTAACCCTTGGGTTGCCGCCCCAACAAAATCATAATGCTCTGGATCGATGCCATCGGATGGATCAAAGTCCCACAAAATGTTGGGATTGAACGAGAGTATGCCATCACGGTCAATCGTCTGCGGTCCCCCTGCACAACTATTGGTCCCACTAGCGGGTAATCCGATGGCTCGCGCATTTGCCGTGGTGAGGCGAACCAGTCGATTGTTGCAATCTCCGTCAGCGTCTATGTAGGGAGTTACATCTCCAGCCGTCCCAGAAGGATGATTCTTCGTCGCATTGAGTAGCAAGTCAAATGCAAAATTAGTGAGGATATCAAAACCATGACTTTGGGGCAGAAAACTGAGAGCCGTTGTGTCATCTGGGGAAAGAGAATTGTCTCTCTCAAGCGCTGTTGCAAAGTCCCGATATCTGACATTGACCAAACTAGGGCTAAATGATGCCAGTCTAGTCAGGTTTGGATTCTCAGCGATGTCTAAATTTACGGTAGTATCGTCGGTCAGGATTGACTCCCAACGCTCACCCGCAAGGATTAACCCCTCCCTCATCTCAGAAGAGAGGTCAGTTTCAAAGCTAAAAGTGAATTTTAGGGCTTGGGCCGATTGCCCACTCATCAGCCAAGTGAGAATCGCGATCGCTAGGGTGAAGCCTTGACATCGCCTCATACGATGGACGGACACACAAGGGAGCAGGGGGGAATGCTTCATAATATGTGTCGCCTTCATTTCCTAAACATGACAGATGGTTACCAAGCACTGAAAGACTCTATAGAATCCAGTACCCCAAATCCTGAACAAGCCCGAACAAACCTGGGCAACAACCCTTGGCCCCTTTGCCAACGAGACCTATCGCACCAGTTTAATCATTTCTAGCCTGTGCCCACAATTTGCCTCTATGCTATTCAAAAAAACATGGGCGTGTCCGCTCAATTACGGTAAATTCACCATAACTTCACATTAAGCCTATGGTGATATTACGGACCCGGTGAATCAGCTTAAAAGAGTGCGTTATGCTTCGCCGACAGTGTCCACTTTGCCAACCTCACCCTACGCGATCGCCCTATGCTCAAAAGAATTGGAGGTTAGTTCATAGCCCGCCCGAATTGAAGAATCCACGTACCAATGTAGTCAGGCGGAGATATGGCTTCTAACCCAGGGATCGCAACGGGTTCAATGTCAGTTTCAAGGGGCAGTGCTTCGGTTGCAGCAGAAGGATTGAGGCAAGCCTCAAGCACGCTGGGGGGCACTTCCCCGGTCGCCGTAGGCGGTTGGACAAACGCATTAAAGTAGTGAGTCCCTGTACTACGGGGGTTTCTCACGTCAGAGAAAACAATTGATACCCTGCGAGTCTGGGCCGGAAGCGGTGTTTCTGGAATGATCTCAACATTGAGATTCTCTTGGTCCCAACGAACACAGGCGAGGGGAACCGCATCTCCTCTAACCCGAAGTTCGATCTCGTCTTCGTCAAACACGCCATCATAATCTTCAGGATAGGAGACCACAAACAGACTCGTGGCAGTATCTAGTTTTTCTGCCGGAATGTAGAGTTTATACCGGTCAGTTTCACTAATTTCACCATCTTCTTGCAAGAAAGCACGGAGACGGTTTTCTTCTTCAACTCCGCTGAAGATCGTAAAACCATTGGCCTTCACGGGGATAGCTCTGGCCGTTACGATGCCCCCGACAACCGTTAATACAGAGAGTAGACAAACAGCAGCACGATCGAGTCTCATAAGCAATTTACCTAACCTGAACATGAAAGGAAACGTGAATTAGTAAGGATTATTAAGAATTGTCATCCAAAATGACTTTAGCAGAATCTAGCCAGAATTGTTGCTCCACGCCTGAGTCAGGGCTGAACGGTTGCTTGGTCATTGAAATCATAGAAACCGTAGATAGAACAAGGTTCCTAAGGGTTCTGATATTGGTGTGAGCCAAACAGGCTCCAAGCGAATCAATCTGGCCTCTACTCAGGGAATGAATCTTTTATCCTGGGGCGAATATACTGGAGCTAATATTTGTTAGCGCATTGGTTCCACCCGATTGGTTAGACCCATCTCCTAACGGTGTAGTTGCTTGTTGGTGGATATGGGTAGTAGGTGTATGGCGGTTTCTCAAATGGCACAGGTTGGCAGCGGCAGTGGGGAGGAAGAGAGGTGGTAATGTCTGATTCGGTGCCTCATTCGGAACCGGAGATATCGGAATCATGGTCGGTTGCATCCCACTCGTCAGCGCAGGAAATGGATGATGAGTGGGATGGGGTGATCCGGGAATTAGGCCAAATCGATGCAGATTTGACCTATGAGTCCTCCCAGCAATTTTTGCGGCAATTTTTGCAACGGCTTGATTTGACGGAACGAGAAAACTATCATTTGGCTCCGAGTCTCGCTCAGTTGCGAAAAATGATGCAACGGTTGGAGCAATCCGTGGTGCAAATTGCCGTATTTGGGTTGGTGGGGCGGGGCAAGTCCTCGCTGTTGAATGCCCTATTAGGGGAACAAAAATTCGCGGTGGGTGTCCGTCATGGAATGACGAGAATGGTGGAGCGATCGCCCTGGTCTGCCCCTCCTTCCTCATCTCCAGCCTCTGCACACAATGTTCAATCTCGGATCAACTGTGTCACAATCCCGACCATCACTGAGGCTCAGATTGAGTTAATTGACACCCCTGGAATTGATGAGGTGGCGGGAGATCAAAGAGCAACCCTAGCCCGGTCTGTGGCGAAGCACGCCGACTTGATTTTGTTTGTGGTGGCTGGGGATCTGACCGCGATCGAGTTTGCGGCACTGTCAGAGCTAAGGCAATTGAGTAAGCCCCTGTTGCTGGTCTTCAACAAGGTGGATCAGTATCCAGAGGCCGATCGCGCTCACCTATATGCGACCTTGCGAGATCAGCGGGTCAGGGAACTGCTATCCCCGGACGAAATTGTGATGGCGGCGGCGGCTCCGCTGGTAACGGAGGTGGTAGCGCAGCCCGATGGCAGTCAGCAACTCCAGCGGCGACGCGGACCTGCCGATGTGACCCAGTTGAAGCTGAAGATTCTGGAGATTTTGCAGCAGGATGGGAAGGCTCTGGCGGCGTTGAATACGATGCTGTATGCCGATGAAGTGAATGAGCAAATTCTTAGCCAAAAACAGCAGATCCGCGATCGCGCTGCCAATGAATTAATCTGGAGCGTGGTGATGGTGAAAGCGATCGCCATTGCCCTCAATCCGATTACGGTGCTGGATGTGGCCAGTGGGGCGGCGATCGATGTGGTGATGGTGGTGGCGTTGTCTCGTCTCTACGGCATTCCCATGACCCAAGCGAGTGCGCTCAAGTTGCTCAGGAGTATTGCCGTGGGGATGGGGGGCATTTCCATCAGCGAATTGTTGACGACTTTGGGCTTGGGGTCGCTCAAAAGTGCCTTGGGCGCAGCAATTCCGGCAACAGGAGGGTTATCCCTTGCCCCCTATGTGTCGGTGGCGATCGCCCAAGCCGGGGTTGCAGGCGTATCCACCTACGCCATCGGCCAAATCAGTAAACACTACCTCGCCACCGGGGCCTCTTGGGGCGAACACAGCCCCAAAGCTGCAATCCGCAAAATCTTGGATAGCCTAGATGAAACCTCGTTGCTGTACCGGATCAAAACAGAACTGGCCGCAGGGTTGCAAGCCAAACCGACATCTTCCCCGTTGCCCCAGCCAAAGCCAAAGTAGCTCCCGACTGAGACCCTCAACGCCCCGCCACTTGCTAGCCAGCCTCCTAGGATTGAAAAATATCCATAATCACCTTCACTGGCTGTTCAAACACCTCTGAACCATGATAGTTGGGGGACAAATTGATGCCAGCCGCCGACTTAATCACGTAGAGGCTGTAGAGGGTTAGACAAATCAACAGGGTCCGAAACATTGCTCGGACAATCGTATCCAACCATTCAACGGACCCATGGCGCTGGTTCATTGCATTTCTCCTATTTGTTCTGGTGAATTGGGGCGTTGGGGTGTTGGGGGGTTGAGACGTTGGTGAGACTGTTGGGTAATCGGCAATTCAATCAAAAAACTAGCTCCTTTGCCAGAGGACGATACCAGTCGGAGGGAGCCACCGTGGGTTTCAGTCACGATGGTATGGCTGATGGACATCCCCAGTCC
>JBFRWC010000474.1:0-17062 GCA_051439365.1 Leptolyngbyaceae cyanobacterium | reverse complement strand
ACAAAAAACTTAGATTTTATTTAATCCTCATTCCTTAGACGGACCTTGATCAGGCGTATGTAAAGCCTACAATAATTTAGCAAAAATAATTGTAATACTTGCGATTCCCTAAGGCTCAGTAAGGTAGGGCATTGTAGAAACCCTCCACTAGACTAGAGACCAACCTGAAAATCAAATTATACTTTGTCACAATTTGAAATATTTGTTGATTACGGGAAGCACTTTGCCCTATGATGACGTTTGTCTGAACCCGCCAGTATTTCTACTTAGTGTCTTTACTGGGATCAATGTTTCTATTGTCCTAGGTTTCACTTCCTTGGTAGTTCTGGGATATGTCAGTGATGGATTGCTAATTTATTCTCCTTTCAGTACAAGATTGCATCGTAGAAAACTCTCATCTGTGAGGTGGGCATTGCTCACCCTGCTAGATAGTCATGCAATTTTTAGAGGAAAAGGGAGTAGCATCTAGCGCTTAGCATCCAAAATTAGAGCGCTAAACTAGCGTTCAAATAGTAATCTTTGTGCCTATCATTTTTTCAATTAAGTAAGAGAGAGTGTCATGATGAAGCGAATTATCGCTGCTTTTGTGTGCCTGATTTCTGTTGTATTGTTTGCACTTCCTTCCAGTGCGATCGCTGCTGATGCGGCTGCTGGAGCCAAAATTTTCAAAGCGAATTGTGCTGCCTGCCATGTAGGGGGCAAGAACAAGATCAATCCTCAAAAGACCTTGAGTCAGGCAGATTTAGAAAAGTACGGTAAGTTTAGTCAAGAGGGGATTGTCATGCAAGTGACCAAGGGAGCGGGTGCCATGCCTGCATTTGGACGCAAGCTAAAACCCGAACAAATTGAGAATGTTGCCGCCTATGTTTTGGAACAGGCAGAGGCTGGTTGGTAAATAAATTTAAGTGAAAAGCACTCTACTATAATCCTGATTGGCTGACAAAACTGCCTAAAACCTTCTGATTGGCTGACAAAACTGCCTAAAACCTTGTCTCTGCCTTGGGTCAGGAGACCTGACCCCTACATTGTCCCAATCCCTTGTAGGGGAGCGGTTTCCGCGCCCAAGCCCCAATTTTTGTCAGTCAACCAGACTATAATCTGTCTCAAAGTGACGTTTCTGTCCCGAAGTGACTCTATAGTTCTATTTTTCACTCTGAATCATGATCTGGAGCTAGATTCTTCGATAGCTTTGCATTTGGGCATCTAGTCCTAGATCATTGTTTTAAGCCTAAATTTTGAGTGCTTTTCCTGCCTTGATTCAGTTCACAAATTTTTCGCAGTTTTTTCTCTGGGTATCTTTATAGCTAATGACAGTTAAGAACATAAAGGGTGATGTTTGGGCGATCGCAGCGATCGCTTGCCTATTGACAGGGGCTATGGGTGTATCCAGCATCAATCGAGTTCGAGCAATGGATACGACTTCAACCCACACGATTGCCGATGCAGGGCACTCTGGACATTCTGCGCCATCCTCCCATAGCGATCATGGTGCTCAAACTGATGCGGGTCACGGCAATGCTCCTCATGGTAATGGTTCCCACCATCATGGTGCGATCGCCGTGACCGATGCGGATCGGGTACCGCAAGTCATGCTAGTTGTCCAACCAGACGCACGAAGGGGCTGGAACGTCCAAGTACAAACCGAGAATTTTATCTTTGCGCCGGAACGAGTGAACCAGGAAAATCGGCCCAATGAGGGACATGCCCACCTCTATGTCGATGGTCAGAAAGTTGCCCGACTCTATGGCAATTGGTATCACTTGGGTAATTTGGAACCGGGAATCCGCGAAATCAGAGTAAGTCTTCATGCCAATGGTCACGAAGCGTGGAGCTATGAGGGAGAAGCGATCGCCCACTCCGTCACAGTCAATGTTCCTGCTCATAGCACCCCCGACATGCCCTCGATGGGAGAATAGGGCTTTAACATAAGCGTCAACATAAACATGGAAAACTTATTCTTGGTGGCCGGAATCGGGTTTTTGGGAAGCTTTGGTCACTGTGTTGGCATGTGCGGTCCCTTGGCGATCGCCCTCTCCCTCTCCCAGCAAGCAGAAAAGCAGCAGAGCAAACCAGCCGCCGTCAATCTGCCCAACTGCGGTGATTGTGACAGTACGGAAACCACAGGCCCACAACCCTGTCATACCTCTTCCGCCCAACCCCAATCAACTCCTCTTAGCCCTAACCTTTGGTCCCAACTGCGATTTCACTTGCTGCTGAATTGTGGGCGATTACTCAGCTACACCCTGGTCGGCGTTTGCATTGGCATGGTAGGGCAAGCAGTGCTGGAGAGTGGACAACTCGCTGGTGTGGGAAGTGAATTGCGCCGAGTCCTCAGCATCGTGATTGGCCTTATGCTGATTTGGTTTGGCCTTGCCCATGTCCATCCAACTTGGCTCCCCCGTGTTCCCCTGCTGAATCCGCTGAGTAATGCGGGTTTGCATGACAAACTCCAACAAGCCATGAGTCGCCTATCCTTGAGTACGGCCTGGTGGACCCCTTTTCTGTTGGGACTATTGTGGGGATTGGTGCCCTGCGGCTTTCTCTACGTGGCCCAATGGGAGGCGGTGAATGCGGCGAGTGGCTGGCTGGGGGGGGCGACCCTGTTAGCCTTTGGCCTCGGCACTTTACCGAGCATGGTGGGCATTGGCGTGGTCAGCACTAAACTGGGGGCGAACCAGCGCCACCAACTGTTTCGCATGGGAGGTTGGCTGACCATCTTGGTGGGGTGTCTTACTCTGCTGCGAACGGGGGATCAGATGGTGGACTACAGCGGTCATGGGGCACTACTCTGTTTGTTAGTGGCGCTGCTGGCTCGTCCCATCAGTAAGCTGTGGTCCACGCCACTCCGATATCGTCGAGCGTTAGGTGTGGGAGCATTTATGCTAGCAGTGGTGCATGTGTTGCATACCCTGGAACATGCCTGGAGTTGGCAGGTGCAAGCGTTGTTGTTTATGCTGCCCCAACATCAGTGGGGAGTGGGGTTCGGTATTGGGGCGTTCCTGCTGATGCTACCATTGGCCCTCACTAGTTTTGATGGAGCGCAGAAGCACATGGGTTTGCAGTGGCGACGACTCCATTTGTTGTCCGTTCCCGCATTGGCCTTGGTCGTCACCCACTGCCTGTTAGTGGGGTCAAACTACCTGGGACGGGTACAATTTACCTGGGTCAACGGTTTAATGATTGCGGCATTGCTGTCAACGACGGTGGTAGTGATGCTAACGCGATCGCCCCTCCTGTGGTCTATATTTTCGATGGAGAAATGGTATGTTCCCCCTAAACGGTAAGGGTTTGCTGCGATTGAGTGCGGTGGTGGTTGGTGCGATCGCCAGTTTTGTTCCTGCCAGTGTGGTGGGGAGTGAGATGGTGGGGAGTGAGATGGTAGGGAGTGAGATGGCGGGGAGTGGGACGGTGGGTGATAAGGTCATGAGAATGGCTCACCAGGTTGAAATTGCGGGGGATGTGGGTGGCACGATTCACATTGAACCCAACGATACACCCAGGGCTGGAGAAGAGGCGCTGACTTGGTTTGCCTTGACGAAGCGAGGGGGACAGGTGATTCCTCTGTCTAGTTGTGACTGTAGTTTGGCTGTATACAGGCGGCCTTATCGACAGGGAGATGAGGCGATCGCCACTCCCTCCCTCCGTGCCATCTCTGCTGAAGGCTATAATGGTATTCCTGGGGCGGACATCGTATTTCCTAACCCTGGTGCTTATGAGCTAGTTCTAACAGGAGAACCGCTCACAGCGGGAGCCTTTTCGTCCTTTGAACTGATTTTTTCCGTGACCGTTGCACGTTAAATTTGTACGTTAGGTTAGGCTTAAGTTAGGCTTAATTCGGGATACTGTGCTGTGATCTTGGCAGTTGATGTTCATTATGAGGGCGATCGGGCCACGGCGGCTGGGGTACTCTTTGAGTCGTGGCCAACGGCTCAGGTGGCTCAGGTATTGGTTAAAGAGATAGGGGCGATCGCGCCCTACGAGCCTGGTGCCTTTTACAAGCGGGAACTACCCTGCATTTTGTCCCTATTATCTGACATTAAAGTGTCATTAAGCTGCATTGTCATTGATGGCTTTGTTGCCTTGGGTGCGGAGCAAAAACCGGGCTTGGGCATGTATCTATATCACCATTTGCAACAGCATCCTTACCCTAACCAAACACATCCAATTTCGATTATCGGTGTGGCCAAAAGTCCCTTTGCAGGCACGCCTACTGAATGTGAAGTGCTGCGAGGGACTAGTGAAAAACCCTTATTTGTCACCGCTATTGGCATCGATTTAGTTATTGCCAAAGCCCGGATTTCGACTATGCATGGTGAGTACCGCATGCCAACCCTGCTGAAAAAGGTAGATCAGCTTTGTCGGCAAGGTTAAAGGGATGTGCCCAAAAATAAGAGACCAATCACGTAGGAATAATCTGGATATCCCATTTAGGGAACGATTCAGACGGATGCCACTGTTGTTTGTAGATCGTCTTCAGCGACCTGTGCCATGAAGGCTCTCCTGCGAGACCCAGTCAGTTTTTGCGCCGTGTCTTTAACGGTAGCTTGCATGGTTTCAGTCATGGTTTCAGCCATGGTTTCAGTCAGTGCCATGTCGTTCAACACCCCATTTATTGCTCCTTTGCTGATTCGACTAGACTGACTGGTATTTTATTGTTTGGCAGAGGCACTAAAGGGCAACGCCCCCGTGATTGTCCCGTAATAAATCTTATAGATCAGTGATTATGTGGAATTTTACCGAGAAGTTTTGTATAGTTTAGGAAACCTTTTATATAGTCTTGTTACCTTAGTCTCATTCATCCTTGGGGTCTCTACCAACTGCTTTGTATCTATCGCTATCAGCGATGATCGTCCCATGTCCCCCATGTTTGGAGAACAGCCATGAGCCTATGCATTAACCCTGCTTGCTCCCAGCCGCAGAATGTGGATCAACCCATGTTCTGCCAAAGCTGCGGGTCAGAAGTCTTATTACAAGGAATTTATCGAGCTACCCGGCAACTGGGTCAGGGGGGCTTTGGCACCACTTACGAAGTCAGCGAGTGTGGTGTCCCTAAAGTTCTGAAAGTCCTGCACGAAACCCATCCCAAGGCAGTTATTCTAGTAATACCTGCACTTGTATTCCTAATGACTCTGCTCGGCAAAGGAGAAACCTACACACTACATGATAAGGTCTCTCAAACCAAGGTGGTGAGAAGGAAAAAAGTTATGGCCTAATCACGTGTGATGAGATTATCTACAACGAAATCCTCTCAGTTTTTGGGTTTCGTTCCCTCAACCCAACCTACCGTATTAAAGTTAGCCAATCAAAGTTAAATTGGAAAGAAATCAATGCCCCTAATTAATTTGTCTTGGAATAATCCAAATCACCAAAACTATCAGTATCAGATTGACGACGCTAACGCTGATTCATCTCAGACTCTAAAGATTGGTCGGGATCAGCAAAAATGTGAACTTTGGATTGACCATGGAACTGTTTCCCGAATTCATGCGGAGATCTTTTTTAAGCCAAAGTGGCGGCGGTTTTATTTACGAAATTTGGAGCCACGAAATCCGGTGCGGGTCGATGGCGGAACCTTGATTCAAGGAGAGGTTGCCCTTGCTCAAGGCAGTCGGATTCAACTGGGGCAGATGTTAGTCCATGTTACTCAAATTAGTCTGGATGATGCGGGTCAGTCAACGGTTCAACCATCCCATCAGGTACCAGACCCAACTCCCCAACCTAGGAAGTCAGAACCAACGGAGCTTGCGACCCAGCCACCATTGAGCATTTTGAATCCCAACCCATCTAGTCCTGTTGTGGGGGAAGCGATCGCCACCTCTGAATCCCCTGAAGCTAAACTCGTCTGTCCCAAGTGCCACTCGCTTCAACCCCTGAGCCAACGCAATTCGGCCTGTACAGTGTGTGGCCATTTTCTGGCCGATGCAGCTAGCAAATTGCTTGATTGAGCTTTGTCTGGGTGCGATTTCTGCTAAAAAAAGTTTGTAACCTTACCCCCATTTAACCCATGACAGTAACCCCCCAAGCGATCAAGCTTACTTGGACCGATCCCATCACTAAAAAGCCCCGTAGCCCCAACCTGACCCCTCCGATCGCCTTTGGCCGTGGTCTGGAACATATGCCAGCTACTTTGGATGGGCAGCGTGTTTCCCGCATGGTGTTGGAAAGCGATCGCGTCTCCCGGTATCACGCCCTAATCCAGTGGGAGCAGGGGCAGTATATTCTCACGGATCAGAACACCCCCAATGGCACCCAGGTCAATGGGGAAGCCGTGCAACGATGTGTGTTGCAAGAGGGCGATCGCATTCAAATTGGTGACATCAGGATTCGGGTGCAACTAGAGACCAGTGCTTCACCCGCCTTGCCCCCCACCCAGTATCGCTTTTCCACCATTCAAATTGAAGACGAAGAAGAACCCCTCTCGTCCACCAATGACCAACCCGATACGACTTACCCCGATACAATTTACCCTGATACGACTTACCCCGATACGACTTACCCCGATACGATTCACGGCGAAGAAGATGGGATCGAACCTGAAGGCAATCCATCTCGCCCCATCTCCTCAGCGACCCCAGGATTAAGTTTCCCCCCGCCCGGATTTTTGGATGCCCAACAGGTCAACATTGGATTTCTGGAGCGTAGTGGCCTGTTTCAGCAAACGAAGGATGAAGTGGACTATGCAGGGGTAGGAGCTGGGTTAGGCAACTACATTTGGGTAGATTATCTGCGGATTTCTGGAGTGAAAGCCCATCAAATTGTCGCCCTGGGCACTCAGACTAAACCCTACGCCAAATACAAGCAGCTCTGTCTCAACTCCCAGATTCCCCTCCATGAGCGGCTTCGGTCTAATTCCGATTCCTGCCCTGACAATATTTGGGGGTGGCCTAGCTATGCAGTGCGGGAATCCTGGCACGAATTGTGGCGGGGACGGTTCGATCGTGCCGTCAAAATGCTGTGGCAGGTGTTTGCTGAACCCACCTTGGCGGAAACCTACACGCCCCGTGCTGGCAATGTGTTTGATTCCATTGACCGAGAAGCCAAACGAATTGGCTGGGAGGATATCTATCGCTATGGCAGCGTGCGGGCTATTCGCAAAACGACGGATGGGCGGTATGCGATCGCCTATTCCAGAGGGGGAGGAGATTATGGCTATCTCGTCGCCAAATATGTTCACCTGGCCACGGGCTATCCCGGCATTCGATTTCTCCAACATCTCCAGGACTACCGAGACCAAACCCAGGACTTGAAATCTGTGGTCAACGCCTATGAACACCACGACCACATTTACAAACAGTTGGAGCAGCAGGGAGGCACCGCCGTGATTCAAGGGCGCGGCATTGTCGCCTCCCGCATTTTGCAGCGACTCTACGAAGTCCGCAAAACCTCTGGGCAGAATATTGAAGTGGTGCATTTGATGCGATCGCCCAAACAGGCTCAAGATGGTAACCGCTTTGGCTGGGCACAGCGGACGGTACAGAACCACTGGGAGTATCAGCCCTTTAACTGGCCCAAGGCTTGCTGGGGAGGGGATTTGCGAGATCTGCTGGAAAAGACCAATCCTGTAGAACGACAGACGTTGATGCAGGCTTGGGGAGGCACCACCACCGCCGATCGCCATGACTGGCAACAGATTGTCGCGAAAGGCCTGCAACAAAAATGGTACTTGCCTCGATTTGGCAGTGTGCAGTCCGTCGATGCCCAAGCGGGGAAGCTGCAAGTCACCTACGACGATACCGAACATGCGACCCCTCGCACCATCACCCAGGCCGCTGACTTCATCATTGATGCCACCGGGTTGGCGGCTGATGTTCAGGAAAGTCCGCTGCTCAACGATCTGATTCGTCGCTACGATTTAGCCCTGCTCAACAATGGCAAACTCAGCGTTTCTAATGAGTTTGAACTAACTGAGATGCAGTCTCCCAATAGTGATACGCCCCAGCAAGGGATTGGCCGCATGTATGCTGCTGGGGTAATGACCTTGGGTGGTCCCTATGCCGCTGTGGATAGTTTTTTGGGGTTACAATATGCCGCTCTGCGCTCGGTGGAGCATTTGGTTCAGACCCAGGCGGAGGGGATCAAACCTTTGTCCGCTGGGCGATCGCTCTCGCAATGGTTCCGTTGGATGAGGAATAAAACACCATGACCCCGACTCTCCTTGGTCGCTGGCAAACGCGACTGTTGTTATCTCTAACTGTAGGCGTACTGTTGACCGTGCCGTTCGCGATCGTTCTTGGCAGCACAGCCTTTGCCGTCCTCGCCTATGTCATCCTCTTTGGCCTAGGCTGGGATGCTCTGTACACCGTGCTGCAAAAAAAACGCTGGGATCACGACTGGCCAGCAGTGTTTCAGCTTGCTGCTGGTATCTGGGAAGCCCTATTTTTCCTCGCTCTTATCCTGACTCTGGGTCTTCCTGGTATTAATCAATTCGCGTTTCCGGTGGTTGGTTTCATCCTCCACTATTCAACCGTATGGCTGGGGATTTTTCTAGCATCCCAAGTGTTGATGCGGTTGCTGTTCCCTCGCTGGCGTTTTCAGGGTGGTCGCTGGCTTTGATGTATTGATGTATGGTTTGTCGTCGTTAGTCTTTCGTAAAAAACATGGCGTGGACACCGGGTCAATTGCTCCAAAACGGTAGCTATAGCTATCGCATTGAAAGAGTCCTGGGTATTGGGGGCTTTGGTATCACCTATCTGGCAGACAGTCAGCAAGATGGCATGGTGGTGATTAAAACCTTGAATGATGAGGTGCAGAATCATCCCCAATTTAAGGTATTTCAAAATGACTTCTTGAATGAAGCACTGCGCATTAGCCGTTTTCACCATCCCCACATTGTCAAGGTCCATCGCCTGTTTCAGGAGTGGATTCGTTACACCAATCCGGCCAATGGCCAAACCGAAAATTTACCCCTGAGTTGCATCGTAATGGAATTTATTCAGGGTAGTGATTTGGGGCAAATGGTAATTCAGCAGGGAGCGTTGCCGGAAGCTCAGGCGTTGGCCTACATTGCCCAGGTGGGAGAAGCGCTGAGTATGGTGCATGAACAGGAATTGCTGCACCGGGATATTAAACCGCAGAACATTATGGTGCGGCAGCAGACGAATGAAGCGGTGCTAATTGATTTTGGCATTGCCCGTGAGTTTGTGCTCAATATGACTCGCACTCACTCGCAAAAGCTAACCCCAGGCTATGCGCCTCCGGAACAATATGACGAACGGACCAAACGTGGGCCGTTTACAGATGTGTATGCATTGGCGGCAACTCTCTATCACTTAGTAACGGGGCATAGTCCTCCCGATGCCCAAACTCGGAAATTGAGCTTGTTGGAATATCAGCAGGATGTTGTGGTGCCGCCCAAGGTTCAGATGCCTGAATTGAGCGATCGCCACAATAAAGCCATTATGAAAGGGATGGCCGTGCGATCGGAATATCGACCGCAGACAGTAAACGAATGGTTGCAGTTACTAGTTACTCAACCATCCCCGCCATTAACCTCATCTACGGCATTTCAACCGGACCTGCCAGATCCACCAGACTCATCTCCCACACCAACGCCTTCTCCCACACCAGTCGAACCAGTAAAACGGGTCTACCCTAACCGCCGAACTATCTTGAAATGGGCTGGATTAGCGGGATTCGGAAGCGTGGGCATAGCGGCAGCTACAACATTGAAGCAACCAACACCTCCTCCAGTGCTTGAGCCTGATCCTGCTGATCTAGACATTCCTGAACCGCCTGACTTCGAGTCTGACGTAGCTAATGCGAGTGCAAATGTGTTGGACCCAGACTTAGTTCGAGTGCAAACTCTGGATAAACCTTCAATAAGGGTAAAGGACGATCGCACTATTGATCTCGAAAATAGATTGGTAAGCGCTCGTATCTTTGAAGAAGAGCTGAAGGACAAAGAGTCGGGTTTTATTGAACTTCTCAGACTAGTGTGGATTCCTGGGGGCAACTTTGATATGGGATCACCTGATGATGAGAAGCCAGCACAAGATAACGAGCGACCTCAGCATCCAGTATCGGTCCAGGGGTTTTGGATGGGGCAATTTCCGGTAACTCAAGCAGAATGGCAGATTGTGGCAAGCTATCCCAAAGCAACACAGGACATTTTAGACTCAGAACCTTCTCGTTTTGGAGGCAATCGCCGTTCGGTAGAAAGCATCTCTTGGGATGAGGCAATCGAGTTTTGCGCCCGCCTTTTCCAAGAAACTGGTCGTCGCTACCGCTTACCCAGCGAGGCCGAATGGGAATATGCCTGTCGAGCCAACACCAAAACAGTCTATTCTTTTGGCGATGCGATTACTTCGGAAGTCGCTAACTACAGAAATAGCAAGATTGGTGCAACAACTGAGGTAGGACGCTACTACCCCAATGACTTTGGCTTGTTTGATATGCACGGCAATGCTTGGGAATGGTGTGCCGATTATTGGCATGACAATTACAACAATGCTCCTGCCGATGGCAGTGCCTGGGTAACAAACGGTGAAACTAATTTGCGCGTGCTACGTGGCGGGTCTTGGGGCAGCCATCCTGCTGATTGTCGTGCCGCGTGTCGTCTCAATCGGCTTCTCGACAGTCGCAGCAGCCTGTTTAGTTTTCGTGTTGTTGTGTCTGCCCTAGGTTCCTAGTCATTGAGCCTTTATCTCTCTGCCCCATTTTTAATAAATCTTGATGTCTCTAACTATTGGGTTCGGAATTTTTCTGCATCCCAGGTGTTGATGCACTTGTTGTTCTCCCGCTGGCGTTTTCAGGGCGATCGCCCTTGCCATTACGAATGGCTTACAACCCCCTTCGTAATGCAGTAGGTCAGAAATTAACCCCCGACTTTTTGAAGAAGTCGGGGATTAGTTGATGGTCAATTGACTTGTTTGAGGCGACCTTTAGTATTCAGGGACCGAGGGATCAATCTCGCGGCTCCAGGCTAAGATTCCACCTTTAACATTGGTGCCAGGAACACCCGCATCCTTCAAAATGGCTAGCGCCTTAGCTGAACGGCCCCCCATCTTACAATGGGCAATCAAGCGATGGCCGTTGAGCAATTCCTTCACCTGCTCGACTCCATCACCGTTTTCAATATCGGGCAGTGGCACCAACACCGAGCCAGGAATTTTGGCAATTTCTACTTCGTTAGGATTGCGAACATCCAACAACACAAAGTCGTTAGCACCACTATCCAGCAAAGTCTTCAACTCTTGAACCGTCATCTCATCGCTTTGAGCCTTTTCTTGTTCTGCCATTGCTTTAGCCTGGGGAATTCCACAAAACTGGTCGTAATCAATCAATCCTTCGATGACAGGGCGCACGGGATTGGGCCGCAACTTCAATTGTCTAAACGTCATCTCTAACGCATTGTAGAGTAAGAGCCGTCCACTCAGCGTATTGCCTGCGCCCAAGATAATTTTCACGGTTTCGGTGGCTTGGACCGTGCCGATGATGCCGCAAAGGACACACAATACGCCCCCTTCTGCACAGGAGGGCACCAGACCGGGTGGTGGAGGTTCGGGGTAAAGATCACGGTAGTTGGGACCATCCTGGTAGTTAAACACGGTGGCCTGTCCTTCAAACCGGAAAATGGACCCGTAGACGTTGGGCTTATTCAACAAGACACAAGCATCGTTGACCAGGTAGCGAGTGGGGAAGTTATCGGTGCCATCCACCACTACGTCGTAGTCCTTCATGATGTCGAGGGCGTTGGCAGAACTGAATTGGGTGTTGTACAGCTCCACCTGACAGAAGGGATTAATTTCATGAATCCGGTTTTTAGCCGATTCAATTTTGGGTTTGCCGACCCAGGAGGTGGCGTGGATAATTTGGCGCTGGAGGTTGGACCGATCCACCACGTCAAAATCGACGATGCCGATGTGCCCGATGCCTGCCGCCGCCAAGTAAAGCAACAGGGGAGACCCCAATCCTCCGGTGCCGATGCACAGTACCTTGGCGGCTTTTAGCCGTTTTTGACCATCTAGACCCACTTCGGGCAAGATGAGATGTCGGGAAAAGCGTTCATACTCTTCCCGTGAAAGCTCAATGTCTTCCAAGTTAGGATTCAACATAGCAGTCTACACAGACTAGAGGTGTGCTCGTGAGTAATTTAAGATCATACTGTATCAATCAGTATTTCAGCCTACATCACTCTGTCAGGTATTAAATGAGGATTCACAATCATCACTGATTTGGGTGGGGATTGGGCGTTGGCCTACCTGGGCGGGACATGAATCTCCCCATAACCAGGACACCGTCATCCGCCAGTTATCCCTGGGCCGACGAGAAAGATATGATCAGGCCATGGAAATACTACAATGAACGACACAAAACGTTAGGGTCGTAACTGAAATGGTGGCGAACAAACAGTCAACTCAAGGATCATGGGCAACTCTGTACGATACAGACTTTATGGCGTGGTGTGAGGCTCAGGCGGATCTGCTCCGGACCGAAGCCTATGGCCAACTCGATCGCCCTAACCTAATGGAAGAATTGGAAGATATGGGTCGTGAGCAATTTCGGAAAACCTTGTCGTTAGTACGGCAAATCATCCTCCATATTCTCAAACTCCAAACGTTTCCAAATAATCAAGCCTGTAACCATTGGCGAGGGGAAATTGTGGCTTTTCAAAACGACCTTGAGGATGTGGTCAGCGGTTCAATTCGCTATCGATTTGAGCAACAAGGACAATTTAAGTTGCAGCACCAAAAGGCGATGCACCAGCTTAGCAAACAGTATCCAGATGCGGTGGTGCAGCCATTAGAGACGATGACATTAGATGATTTAATTGGCTGGTCTGATTCTAGCCGTTGAGGGGGGCGAAGCTTGGGGTGGCGATCGCCCCAGTTCAACTATCTTCATCTCTCAGGGAGATGTTACAGAAAGCGTTAGGCGATCGCCATTCCTGGGAACCATAGACCCATAACAGTTCTCCTCTTTGTGACTTGTATGACAGTCAATCAAGACACCCGATGCTTAGGTCGGGTGTTTTTCTGTGCGTCCAGCTTAGTCATCTGCGGTAGGATGGGGCCAGCGAAAGGGGGAAACGCATGTCAGTTGCAATAACCAAGGTGGTGACAACACTAGCGGAGGCTGAAGCCAAATTTCACCTAGCCCGTACCGAAGACGATCCCTTTTTTCCAGAGTGGTGTACGGACTTACCAACGTTGACTGAGCCTGAGATGGCGGGTTTACGGGAGTTGCGTCGTCGCTATCTCTATCAGCGATCCCTCGGACATCTGCTGGAAAATACCGTGACCCTCCTGTTTGCTTCACCCCTGCTTGCCTTGGCCGGATTCTATGATCCTCCGTTTACGCTTAAAGCAGAGGAATCGGTTGAACTGATTTTGGCGGATTCGGAAGGTGTTCTCCAAGGACGTTTAGATGTGCTGGTGTTGAAAGGTCAGATCTGGGTGGTAGTTCTGGAGTCGAAGAAGACAGCGCTTTCAATCTGGTCGGCCCTGCCGCAAACCTTGGCCTATTTGATGGCCAATCCCGATCCAGATAAGCCCAGTTTTGCATTGATGACCAATGGGGATGACTCCGTATTTGTGAAACTGAGTCAGGCGGAGGCAAGGCAGGACGGTGGAAGACAGTACAATGTCTCGCGGGTATTTGCGGCCCTCACCTCCGGGCAGGAACTGCAAGGGATTTTACAGATCTTAAAACGGTTGAGTCGAGTGGTTCAGGCGTGATTTGGCTGAATGGTTACTTGCCGATGCAAAAGCGACTAAAGATGCGATCGAGAACCGACTCGGTGACATCTTCTCCGGTAATTTCCCCCAGGCTCTGAATGGCGCTGCGCAGATCAATCGTCCAGAAATCCAGGGGCAATTGATCGGCGATTGTGGTTTGCACCTGCTCTAAGGCGAGTTTGGCACGAGTCAAAGCGGCGGCCTGTCGTTGGTTGATGGCCAAGTCCAGGTTACTGGCACTGAGAGTTCCGGCATGGACAATCTCAAGGATGGCTTGTTCGAGTTGGTCGATGCCTTGGTTGAGGGCAGCGGCGGTGTAGATGGGGGGAGTGGGGGAGTGGGGGAGTGGGGGAGTTATAGGGTGATGGGGTGATGGAGTGGGGGAGTGGGGGAGTGGGAGAGTTTTGAGTTTTGAGTTTTGGGTTTTGAGTTTTGAGTGATTTTCTTGATTATTGCTTGTTGGTTGTTGGTTGTTGTTTTTGTCTAGGAGGTCGATTTTGTTGAAAACCCAGATGAGGGGTTTGGGGGGATCGGGGGTGCAGACTTGTTGATAAATGTCGGCATCGGCGGCGGTCCATCCGGTTTGGGCATCGAGGGTGAAGATGATGAGGTCGGCGGCTTGGGCGGCGGTGCGCGATCGCTCAATGCCCATTTGTTCAACGCGATCGCTGGCTTCCCGAATTCCGGCGGTGTCTAGGACTTGGATGGGAATGTCGCCGACCACGAGTTGGGATTCTACGACATCGCGGGTGGTGCCAGGAAGATCGGTGACAATGGCGCGATCGCTCCGGCTCCAGGCGTTCAACAAGCTAGATTTGCCCACATTGGGCTGACCCACGATGGCGACTTTGAGGCCCGTGCGAATCAGCTCGCCCCGATCAGCGGTGGCGAGAATCTGCTCCACGGTGGTGAGGACGGTGACGAGTTGTGCTTTGATCCCGGCTTCATCCAGGGGCGGCAAGTCGTCTTCAAAGTCAATTCGGGCTTCCACTTCCGCCAAAATGTCGAGACAGGTGGCCCGGAGTTGACGAATGGGTTGGGCCAGTTTACCTTGAATTCCCGCGAGGGCGGTTTGGGCAGCTTGGGGCGATCGCGCTCCCACTAGGTCTGCCACACTTTCCGCTTGGGTCAAATCCAACCGTCCATTCAAAAACGCTCGCAGAGTAAATTCCCCTGGCTGGGCCAACCGCGCTCCTTGGGTCACGCACAAATTCAACACCTGTTGCACCACCATCATGCCGCCATGACAGTGAAATTCCACTACGTCCTCACGGGTATAGGATCGGGGCGCACCCATTATCAACAGCAGTGCTTCATCCACGGTGGTCTGAGTTTGGGGATGACGAATATAGCCATACAAGATCCGGTGACTCTCCCAAACTTGTTGACCAGGAGCCTGGAAGAGGGTTTTGGCAATAGCGATCGCCTCCTGTCCCGATAAGCGCACGATACTGACGCTCCCTTGTTGGGGCACGGTGGCGGTGGCGATCGCCACGATCGTCTCTTGTTGATTCACCACTTGATCAGATCGATCAGAAGAATCGTTACCAGAAAACATGGTTTAGTGTTAGGAAGGGGATAACGTCTCAAACGGGGACAGGTCTAGCGCCTCCCACTGACTCAGGAGCGATCGCAATTGTTCTGCCATTTTCGCAACTCCACCCTCAACGTTAGATTCAATATTACAGGGAATCACCGGATCATGGAGAGACAACCGCAGCAACAACCAACCTGCCTCATCCGAGTTAGTGCAAGCAATCCGAACGCCTTCATAGTTTTTGGGCACTACCTGCCAACCGTCCTGGGATTCCGCAAAGGTTTTGAGGGCTTCAATCACCTGGTTGCCGTAAGCCTTAAAGTCCTCAGTGCCAATTTTGAAGCGGATTTCGGTGGCTTCCACAGGTTCCTTCAGGGTGGTAATCAAATCGGTGAGCGATCGCCCTTCTAATCGCGCTTTAGCTAACTCAATCAGCAATTTTGTAATCAAATAAGCGCCATCATCGAGAAAATAATTCTCCTTCATCGCCCCATGTCCTGAGGTTTCGATCGCCAACCAGGACTCCTGCCCCTCCTGATTGAGTCGCTTAGCCTCATTAATCACATTTTTGTAGCCCCGCTTAAACCGATGGTGCATCCCTTTGAGGTCTTGCTCAATAAACTGGGTGAGTCCATCGGAGGTGATCGAGTCGGTGACCACGGCGGACCCCGGATGCTCTTGCAACACGACGGCGGCAATTAAAGCAATCAGTCGGTTGCGATTCAGTTCATTCCCTTCAGCATCCACCGCTGCAGCCCGATCCACATCGGTATCGAAAATAATGCCAAAATCGGCAGTGTTGTCAAGGACAGCGGTACGGAGAGCGGCGATCGCATCCTCATTTTCGGGGTTGGGACTGTGGTTGGGAAACATACCATCCGGGTCCAAAAACTGACTGCCCGTAGTCTCTGCTCCCAAGGGTTCCAAGACCTTGGCCGCATAAAAACCCCCGGCCCCATTGCCAGCATCCACCAGAATTTTCAATCCTTTAAGGGGCTGTTCATAATGGTCAGGATGGTTCACAGCTTGGCGAATTTGTTGGACAAACCCATCGGCGTAGACTGAAATGAAATCCTTCTCTGTGACCGCACCGGGAGTTGTGACCACATCAAATTGATTGGCCTCCGCCAGCGTCAAGATGGCCGCAATATCCGGTTTATCCAGCCCACCCTCAGCGGTGAAAAACTTGAGCCCATTACGATTAAATGGCAGATGACTGGCCGTCATCATAATCGCCCCGTCACAGGTGAAATCTGGGTGCACCGTACTCATAAACATGGCCGGAGTGGAAGCCATCGCAAAATCATACACTTGACAGCCCATGCTGGTGATGCCTTTGATCAATGCTGTCATCAGTGTTGGACCTGACAGACGGCTATCCCGGCCTACGGCGATCGCCAACTCAGTCGTACTCCGGTCCAATTTCTGGGCCAACCAAGTGGCAAAGGCTTTACCCAGGATGGTGACGCGATCGGGGGTGAGATTAACGGGTTCATCGGCAACGCCTTCCAGGGCGACACCTCGGATATCGGAGCCATTTTGCAGTTGTTTCCAGGTCATGGGTCGCTGAGGAATGATGGGTTTGTTCTTTCCCACATCATCCCCGGAGTTGGGCTGACCCCAGAGAAATTTTAGACTTTATTTGGGTCGAGGGCTGTGAATCAGGATTCTTTGGTGGCGACGGTATTGGCACAGGATAACTTGGCTTCTCCGCTGTTAGCCGGATTTAGCATAACAGCCAGCCACTTGTTTCCGCAGGTTTAAGAGGGGGCGATCGCCATTCCCCATCTAAGGTAAGTCACAAGTAAACACACTCCCATCGGGCAGAATAGCCCCACAAAGCAGCGTT
>JBFRWC010000473.1:0-7062 GCA_051439365.1 Leptolyngbyaceae cyanobacterium | reverse complement strand
CCGATACCCTTGGGACCGTAAACTTTGTGGGCAGTGAGGGACATCAGGGAGATATTCATAGCCTGAACATCCAGGGAAATTTTGCCGATGGCTTGGGCGGCATCGGTATGGAAGAGGATGTGGCGATCGCGACACATTGCCCCAATGTCCGCCAGCGGTTGCAACACCCCAATTTCGTTATTCGCCGCCATCACCGATACTAAAACCGTATCCGGACGAAATGCGGCTTCTAGTTTCGCTAACTCCAATAAACCATCAGATTGTACAGGGAGAATGGTGAGTTCAAACCCCAGAGATTCCAGATAGCGGCAAGGATCTAACACCGCGTTATGCTCCGTTGCCACCGTGATAATGTGCCGCCCCTTGGAAAAATAGGCTTCCGCCACACCTTTAATCGCCAGATTATTGGCCTCAGTGGCGCCGCTGGTGAAAATCATTTCTTCGGGGTCCGCGTGGATAGCCTCGGCCAGTTGTTGACGGGCCGTTTTCACCGCTGCTTCTGCGGCCCAACCGTAGGCATGGGTGACACTGGCGGGATTGCCAAAATGCTGAGTAAAGTAAGGCAACATGGATCCCAACACCTGTGGGTCTAGGGGGGTGGTGGCATGGGCATCAAGGTAGATGGGTCGATGGGCCATCGTTCAGCTAATCCTGGGATTCCTGTGCCAGCATTTCTCTGACATCACCCCGAAACTCCCGCAAGTCTTGAGTTTTGCGGCGGCGAGAGGTTTGGCGATAGCGTTTGGGAGCCAGCTTGGGTTCCACCCGATCGCTCCCTTCACTTCCAGACTTTACCTTAACAGTTGACTCCTTGGCGCTGCGTTGTTCTTGCGCTTCTTGGTGGGCGATCGCATCCTCCAAAAAAGTTAAATAATGCTCATACCGTTCCCAATCCCCCCGCACAGAACAGTTTGGCTCTTCCCGGTGGAGGCAGTTGCTAAACTGACAGCGATTTTGCCGCAACCGCTGTTGGATTTCTGGAAACAGACAACTGAGTTCGCTGGGAGGACAGGTCAGATCTGGTTGGTTAAATCCCGGTGTATCGGCAATTAGCCCCGCATCCGGCAACGAAAATAACTCAACGTGACGGGTAGTATGGCGACCCCGGCCCAGTTTGCCCGATACGTTGCTCACTCGCTGGTCCACTGAGGGAATCAGAGCATTAATTAAGCTGGACTTCCCCACCCCTGAGGGTCCGGACACAATCGTGCTGTGACCACACAATCGATGACGCAGCCTATTTAATCCCTCGCGTTGGGCAAGGCTAATGATCACGGGATCATAGCCCCACTGCTGGAGGCGATCGCGCCAACTCACTTGCGTCTCCGAGTTCACCAGGTCAGTTTTATTCAAACACAGAGTTACAGCTAGTCCGGTGGATTCTGCCTTCACCAAAAAGCGGCTCAACTGCATCGGGTCCAACATCGGATCAGCGATCGCAAAAACCAAGAGAATATGACTTGCGTTGGCCACCGGAGGCCGATCGAGTTCTGTTTTTCGAGGCAGGACGTTAGCGATCGCGCCCCGCTGTCCCTCCCAATCCGGCTCTTCAATCCGAACGCGATCGCCCACCCACACCCGCTGCCCCATCTTTTTGAGGCGTGACCGACGAGTACAAAGCAGCAACCTCTCTCTTGAGCTACATCCTGGGGAACGCTTCTCAGAAGAACTATCGTTCGCCCGCATCCCCTCCGCATCTAACTGCACCCAATAGTAGTTAGCTTGAACCGAAAGCACCGTGCCTAGCATAGGATTATCTCTGGACATACAAGGCAAAAAACTCGGTGCGGTCCTCTAATTGCTTAACCTGATAGCCTTCCATCACCAAGCTATCAGGGACTTGCTCAATCGGCTCCCCTGGATCAAGCCATACTTCTAACACTTGCCCCACTGCCATTTTCTCTAGACACAACTTAGTGCGGACAAAATTAATCGGACAGGGTGTTCCCCGTAAATCTAAATGGTTATCTGCGACTAAAGCGTCGTCGGATTGAGTGACATCAGCCATAGTTGAGTGACTAACCCCCAAACAATCCGCCGAGAAAACCACCGCTCTTGCCTGTGCGATCGCCGTTAATCTTTGCCAATTGGGCCAGCAACTCTTTCTCCTCCGTCGTCACTTTCGTCGGAATCATCACGTTAATCGTAATCAGGTGGTCTCCTCGACTCACTGGATTCCCCAAGCGAGGCACCCCTCTATTTTCCAGCGTCAACACCGTATCCGGCTGGGTTCCAGGGGCGATCGTCAACTCTTGGTCCCCGTCCACCGTATTCACCTGAATCTTGCAACCCAAAATCGCCTGAAGATAGCTAATACTCAGCATTGACAAAATATTGATGCCGTCCCGCTGAAATTCCTTATCCTCTTGCACGAATAGGTAAACATATAGATCTCCTGGAGGGCCACCCCGCTTACCCGCATCTCCTTCCTGGGAAACCCGCAATCGCGTACCATTATCTACCCCAGCAGGAATCGTGATTTTGAGCTTCTTAGACTCTTGCTTCTGCCCACTCCCACCACAAACATCACACTTTTCCTCAATGATCTGCCCGGTCCCATTACAGGTTGGACACGTTGAAACCTGAGTAAAACTACCAAACGGAGTGCGCGTTGCCCGTCTAACTTGCCCCACCCCATTACAGGTTGAACACGTTTTGGGCTGGGTACCGTGCTTGGCCCCAGTGCCTCCACAGGTTGAACAGGTCTCCAAATGGCTAATCTTAATCTCCTTATCACCCCCAAAGATGGCTTCACGGAAATCCAGCTTCAGATCGAGGCGCAGATCATCTCCCTTCGCAGGGCCGCTGCGCCGTCGCGCCTGAGTTCCCCCCGTTGTTCCAGAAAAACCACCAAAAAAGCTCTCGAAGATATCCGCAAAACCGCCAAAGTCGCCAAAATCCTGATAGCCACCAGCCCCAGCCCCACTTATCCCCTCTTCCCCAAATCGATCGTAGCGAGCACGAGTTTCTGGTTCTGACAGCACCTCGTAAGCTCGGTTAATCTCCTTAAACTTTTCCTCAGCCCCTGTCTCTTTGTTAACATCAGGATGATACTTCCGGGCCAAGCGACGGTAAGCCCGCTTCAGTTCATCCTTGTCTGCGCTGCGAGAAACACCTAAAATTTCGTAGAAGTCACGAGCCATAAAGCACTAAATTGTAAGGAGAATTACCAATACTAATTGCAAACAGCACTCTTAACCAATCACTAAGAGCAGCCTACACGCCAGGACCCAGCTTAGCGTACTATTCATAGTAAACCACTGTCACGCGATTTGACGGTATTTCAGGCTGATTTCCAGACAACACCCATTAACTTAGCACATCGCACTACCATGAACCTCTGAGTCTGGGGACAAAACCGAGCCTTGTGGAGTCAATAAGCCGCAAACAGTCAAAGTGGGATTTAGATGTTAGTCAATCACTGTCTGTCAACCTACCATCAATCGCCTTCGATCGCCTCATAATCAGCCGTAATCGTCGCATCATTATCAAAATCTTGAGTCATTTCTTCCGCCGGAAATAACCCTGAGCCAGGAGAACTAGGACTGGCAGGCTGACTGTTCCCTCCACCATTATGAGGAGGAGTCAAGCCGCCCGAATTACCATTGAGCGGATCGTAGATTGCAGTACCAATTTCCAGGATTTTGGCCTGTAATAGTTCCATGCTAGCCTTGATCCCATCCACCGTCGCATCACGACTGGTCATCGCTTCCCTAAGCGCTGCAAACGCTTCTCCGGCCTGAGCCTTTAACAAGTCCGGAATCTGATCAGCATTGTCTCGCATGGCATCTTCATAGTTACGTAGCAGCCCCTCAGCCTGATTTTTGATCAGGACCATCTGCTTCCGCTGCTCATCTGCATCTTTGTACACATCCGCTTCTTGGCGCATCCGCTCCACTTCAGCTTCTGTTAACCCGCCCGTGTTAGTGATGCGGATACTCTGTTCTCGACCCGTTCCCTTGTCCTTAGCTCCCACTTGCAAAATTCCATTCGCATCAATCTCAAATGACACTTCAATTTGGGGAATCCCTCTGGGAGCCGGTGGAATTCCTGCTAACTCAAACTTACCTAGGCTTTTGTTGTCCCGTGCCATTGCTCGCTCACCCTGCAACACATGGATTTCTACCGAGGTTTGGCCGTCTGTCGCAGTCGAAAAGGTTTGAGTTTTACTCGTTGGGATTGTGGTATTTCGTTCGATAATTTTTGTGAACACTTCGCCCAACGTTTCAATTCCCAAAGACAGAGGAGTGACATCCAAGAGGAGTAAGTCTTTCACTTCCCCCCCCAACACACCTCCCTGGATAGCAGCCCCCAGGGCAACAGCCTCATCTGGATTGACTGATTTATCTGGGGTTTTCCCGCCAAAGTATTCCGTAATCGCTGTTTGAACAGAGGGAATGCGCGTGGACCCTCCCACCAGAATAATCCGATCGATATCGTTTGGGTCCAATTCACTATCCTTCAGGGCTTGAGCTACTGGATCGAGTGTCCCTTGGACAAGGTGACTGGCCAATTCCTCAAATGTTGTCCGGGTTAGCTCCATCTCTAGGTGTTTAGGCCCAGTTTCGTCAGCGGTGATAAATGGCAAGTTAATTGAGGTCGTCATCATACTGGACAACTCAATCTTTGCTTTTTCGGCCGCTTCTCGTAATCGTTGTAAGGCCATTTTGTCAGCAGATAGATCGATTCCTTCCTGCTCCCGAAAGCTGTTGATCATCCATACAACGAGAACATTGTCAAAGTCATCGCCACCGAGGTGGTTGTTCCCAGACGTTGCTTTAACCTCAAATACGCCATCACCCAATTGAAGCACAGAGACATCAAAGGTCCCACCACCAAGGTCAAAGACCAGCACGACTTGATCTTGATCTTGCTTGTCAAGACCATAGGATAGAGCCGCAGCAGTCGGCTCGTTAATGATCCGTAGCACTTCTAAACCTGAAATAGTGCCTGCGTCTTTGGTCGCCTGACGCTGAGCGTCCGTAAAGTAGGCTGGAACAGTAATGACGACCTGGGTGACCTCTTCACCCAGATACGCTTCTGCGTCTTCTTTCAGCTTTTGCAGAATCATGGCTGAAATCTCTTGGGGGGTGTAGGATTGGCCCCGGATGGAGACATCAACAGTGCTATCCTTTCCTTGGACACATTTGTAAGGAACGCGACTACGCTCCTCCCCAGTATCATCCCAACGACGACCGATAAAGCGCTTGATACTGAAAATAGTGTTTTCAGCGTTGGTTACGGCTTGGCGTTTGGCAAGTTGGCCGACAAGGCGTTCATCAGACTTGCCAAACCCAACGATACTAGGAGTTGTGCGGCCACCCTCAGAGTTTGGAATAACAATAGGCTGACCTCCTTCTAAAACAGAAACGCAACTGTTTGTTGTTCCTAGGTCAATTCCAATGACTTTTCCCATGATTCATATCTGTGGATGTGTCCAATTTCAAAAATAAAGGCTCTAGCATTCCGACCCTGTAGATCCACTGTACCCTGAGCGAGCAAGCGTGAAGACTAAGTACGCGGTGCTCATGAGGCAATGCGCATCAATGCAGAACTGGGGGCTTAAAGCTTTGTTCCTTTTAGTGATAGCATAAACGCCCCAAAATAAACGAAGCAATACGAACCCATCTTGCTGATTGTGGTCAATACCTTGGGGCCTATTCAATCATATTGTTCATTCAGCATCTAGCCCCTCAGATGAGGGGCTTGGATCATCTGATGACTTGGTTGATTCTGATGGTTCTGGCACTGCGGCGACTTTTACCATGGCATGGCGCAGAACGCGATCGCCCAATAGATAACCCCGCATTAAGTCCTCGATAATCACCCCTTCATCATACTCAGCCGTTGGCTCTCGCATCACCGCCTCATGCAAGTTTGGATCAAACATCTCACCCTCAGAACGCATGGGTGACACGCCAACCCGCTTCAAGCCCTCGACTAACTGCTTGTACACCCCTTGATAACTTTTGTGAATATTCATTTCTGCATCAGTCTGCGGCTTAATTTGTGCCCTGGCCCGCTCAAAGTTATCAATCACAGGTAACAACTCAGTGATGGTATTGATTTGAATCTGAGTTTCCAGGTCGGCCTTCTCTCGCTGGGTCCGGCGGCGGAAATTTTCAAAATCCGCAGCAATTCGCTTATATTGGCCGTTTCGATCCTCCAGCTCAGATTGAAGGGCCGTCAACTGGCCTTGTAGTGCGATCGCTCCTTCATGATTGATGACATTGGTGGAGTCTTCGGCAGTGCTCCCATCTTCATCATCTGCGAGAATATCCACGCTGCCAAAAGTGACCGCTTCAGCCTCTGAGGGGCCATCTACTTCGGCGGGTGTATTGGGGAGAGCTTGCTCAAAATCACTTGACGCAGCAGCCTCAGGATGGTCATCGGAGTTGACAGATGTATCCCCATTCACATCAGCATCAACAACATCCACCGTTTCTTCAGCAGCGACAGTAGACTCGGTTGTGGCGGTTACGCGCTCATCCCTTTTCTCTTCTTCCATCATGACCTTTTCATCTTCAACAATCTGCTAGTGTCCCAAACTTACTTTGTAATAGTACAGTCAATCCAGCCGATTGCCACCAAAAAAACAACATCCACACGCATGTTCTATCACGGCAGCCCAGCAACCTGGAACATGCGGCCCAGTGACTTCAGAAACGCAACGACAGAGCCCCTGGGGGCAAGTCGTAATAATAAGTAACAATGTAAAGCGGCACGGCGATGATGAAGTGATGATTCCCCCCTAACCCTGGAAAACATAAAGGACATGCATTACATTCAATGCATAGACTCATCAAATCGGCTAATGACCATCCCCATGAACCTAGTTTTCCGGATTTCTATCAGTCCCCTAAGCTTTGACTCAGCTTACACTTAGCAACGGGGCCAGTGTTTGCCTAAAGTCCAAATCGGTACCGAAGTTAGATGGGCTAGGACATATTTTTGAGATATTTTGGGAACAATACGTACATTAAGGAAGCAAATGCGGAGCTATGACCAACTCATCGTCATCACGGCGTGCCCTTGTCGTACAACATAATTTTTCACCGTTCG
>JBFRWC010000472.1:0-11368 GCA_051439365.1 Leptolyngbyaceae cyanobacterium | reverse complement strand
CACCCACCCACTCACTCACCCACTCGCCCACCATGACCCACCCCTCTCCACCCGCGACGACCAAACTCCCTCTCAGTGCCAAACTTGCCTTCGGGGCTGGGGATATGGGCGCAGGGTTAACCGCTAACTTAGTCGTCTTCTCGTTTCTCGCTTTTCTGATTAACGTAGCAGGGGTCAGCCCAGGGCTGGCTGGCACAGTTGTATCTATTGGCAAGTTTTGGGATGCGTTTACCGATCCAATGGTGGGCTTTTTGAGCGATCGCACCCAATCCCGGTGGGGGCGACGGCACTCGTGGATGTTGTTTGGCTCCATTCCCTTTGGCCTCAGTTTTGCCCTGATGTGGGTGGTGCCTCCAGTGGACAATCCCACCTTCAAATTTGCTTATTACGTGGTAATTTCCCTACTGTTTTTTGCCACCTATACCGTTGTCAATCCCCCCTACGCTGCTCTCACTCCCGAACTCACCCAGGACTATGATGAACGGACGAATCTCAATAGTTTTCGCCTTTCCTTTTCCTTGGGAGGCGCGGTATTTGGATTAGTGCTGGGCTGGGTCATTAATCAGGTGATATCGGATGGGCGATCGCAACACCTCACCCTCGGCATTATCGGTGCCGTCATCGCTACCCTGCCGCTCTACTGGTGCATTTGGGGTACCCGTCCCCACCTTAATCTTCCGTCTCATTCAGATATCGCTCATTCAGATACCGCTCATTCAGATATTCCTAGTCCAAATATCCCTGCTTCAGGTATCACCCACTCCAAAATCCAAAATCCAAAATCCGAAATTGAACCCCCTCCTCTTTCATTTTTTCAACAACTTAAAATTGCCTTGAGTAATCGCCCCTTTCTCTATGTCATTGGAATTTACTTACTATCCTGGTTAGCCCTCCAAGTCACGGCTTCAAATATTCCCTTTTTTGTCCAAAGTTGGATGGGATTGGAGGATTATTTTCTGGTGGCATTATTGGTTCAAGGTTGTGCCATTCCCATGTTATTCGTGTGCGATCGCCTCTGTAAAAAACTGGGCAAGCGAGGACTTTACTTTTGGGGCATGGGCTTTTGGATGATCATTCAAAGCTTTCTCTTTTTCCTCCATCCCGGTCAAACTAGACTGCTGTATTTTCTAGCATTGTGTGCTAGTTTTGGCGTAGCCACCGCCTACATTGTGCCTTGGTCAATGCTGCCCGATGTGATTGAATTGGATGAATTAGAAACCGGAGAGCGACGGGAAGGGGTCTTCTATTCGTTTATGACCTCGTTACAAAAAATTGGTTACGCAGCAGGGATTTTTGTCGTGAGTCAGGCGTTAGAACAATCGGGATTTGTTGCGGCCATCCCTGGAGAACCCTTGCCCGATCAACTCCCGTCTGCCCTGTTTGCCATTCGCTTGGTGATCGGCCCCTTTCCTACTCTGTGTTTAATCGGCGGCGTGATTTTGGCGTACTTCTATCCGATTACTCGCGATCGCCACGCAGCCATTGTGCTCCAACTACAGGAGCGAGCCAATGCCAATGCCACCGAGTCAAGTGATTTAGATTAGCTCAAGAAGACCTTAAACTAGGAGTGAGGGATCAGGACGAGGAGCAATATTCTTGTGGCGCTGCTTGAAGTAACGTTAGAGCTAAAAGTACAGGTGTTCACACTGTCGGGGGAATACTACTCGGACGAGTTGGTTTATGCGATCGCTCAAACTAGACCAGAAGATGAAGCCAAGTCGCGATCGCTACCAATTGATGATGGGCTGGTCAAACAGGTGAAAGCGGCTCTGCGCGGTCGATTCCCCCAACATTTTTTCTATGTTACCCATCCCCTTTGCAAGCCCCGAATTATCGCCCCATCCCATTAATTGCCACTCATAATTACCCCTGATTAAGACCCCCAAGTTAAGTTATGTGTCATTTTTCTACGGTACAATGAGTCTTGCCATCAGCCAGCAGATTATTATCTGGCCGATCACAATTCGGCAAATTCGTTCTGTAGAGACCTATCCCATTTCATTGCAATGACTTCTGTTGATTCTTCCTCCCCAATTCAACGCAAAAACTGGCTCAGCTTCTGGGCTGATTTCGTCTTAGCAGGCTTGATGGGTGGCCCCCTAGCCGCTCCCTTTCTAGCCGCTGCCCCGCTACCTGTGTTACCCCAAATTGCCACCATTATTTACTTTATGGGAGGACACGTTTGCCCCCAGCCGGAAATGGGGCTGGAACTGTGGTCGCCCCACTTAATGGCGGTGTGTATGCGGTGTTATGGCACCTTGCTAGGGCTGCTGGTGATGCGCTATCTGGTGGCCCAAAATCAGGGCAAGGGAGTCTATTGGCTACACCAGTATGGCATGGGGGGCTTGATATTCACCCTGTTGTTGTGTCTGGTGTATCCCTTTGAACTGTATGCCCAAGTGTGGGGCTGGTGGGACTACAACAATATTGTGGTGACGCTTTTTGGTCTGGTGTCAGGGTTGGGGTTAGGCGCTTACATCATGCCCTTGCTCCATCGCTCCCCTGTCTCTGGGACAGAGTGATCGTGGGTAAAGCAAGTACCGCATGGCATAAATTTGAGTCCTAGGTCTTTGAGGTAATTTCTGAGAAAGACCATACCACCGTAGGGTGCTGTATAGCCCAAAGGGCATACCAGAAAAGCGTCAGCGTAACGCACCGCAAATTGGTAATTTCATTGCAAAAAATCGCCTGAGCGCTGAGCCGTGAACCAAGTCTGTAGCTGGGTGGCACAGGTACTTGCGAGGATACCACTGATGACTTCAGGGTGGTGATTGGAACAAGGGGCATCAACGATGTTCACGACGGTGCGGAGGGATCCGGTCTTAGGGTCATCTGTGCCGTACACCACAGTGCCAACTCGCGATTGAATGATAGCCCCAGCGCACATGGGGCAGGGTTCAAGGGTAACGTAGAGAATGCATTGGTTCAATCGCCATTGGCACAGCGATCGCCCCGCTGCCCTCAACGCCAACACCTCCGCATGAGCCGTAGGGTCATGATCCCGTTCTTTCCGATTTTCAGCCTCAGCAATCAGTTGATTCTGATCATCCACCACCACTGCACCCACTGGAACTTCTCCGGCATTTCCAGCGGCATCAGCGAGGGCGATCGCACGGCCCATCCAGTGATAATGACGTAAATACTCTGGATGCTGAAGCACGGGGGGCGGGATTACAGTTTGCATGGGTCAACACAAGTCAAAACTTGGACCGAATCACAAACGTATAGTCGCTCCCAGCTTCCAGTTGATAATCGTATTTTTCTAAAAACCGGCCCAAAGGCTCCTTGATTAGGGCACGCCCCAGAGATGGGTGAATCGAGAGCTTGCCAGCCTTAAAGTGCCACTGAAACTGCCACTGATAGCTGCTAGCACGAACATCCCCTTCAAGTCGGCCCTTGGACCATGATTGATACGTAACCCGCACATAGGCGGTGGTTTGCGGTAATGATTTGGAACTCACAATGCAGGTAGACTAAGCTTTCTGAGCCTCAGGCTCTTGCACCCACAATATCAATCGACGTGGGGTCGTCGTCAAGAGTACCTTGTTACCTTTTTGCTTCAGCCGCCGTGCGCCCCGGTGGGCCGCTGCCTCATCCGCATAAGCCATCACATAGGAGTAATAGCTGTCGTGATGGATGACAGCCCCAACAGGTTTGGGCATATCAGGCAACTGCACATGGCAGCGCGTCACCTCTTTCATCGGCAACGTCGGGATCGCATCAACTTTCTGGGCATTGGGCTCCAAGACCCACAGGATCAACTGGCGAGAATTCGTCGTCAAAATCACCTGTTCGCCTTTGACAAGCAAGCGTTCTGCTCCCCGCTGGGCGGATGCTTCGTCGGCATAGGCCATCACATAGGAGTAATACTGATCGTTGTAAGCGATTCCACCAATTGGCTTTTGAGCCTCAGCCAGGAGAATATGGCAGCGCTTTACCCCACTAATGGGTAAAACAGGGGCGGGACCAGCGTCAACAATCGTTTGAATAAAATCGTCAAGTGTATTTGGCATAGTAATGCTGGGTGATGTTAAGAAAGATGGACTGCATAGACGATTGACCCTGAGCCAGAATGGCAATGGCTTACCCCAAACGCTAAAGTCGCTGTGGTCAGTAAAGATGAGAGATGTTTCCACCTCAATAATTCAGGGTTGTATAGTCTTCGATAGTTATAGAGTGCCCAAAAGAATACAGAACATCACACTTTTTAAGAAAAAGTTGGGCTTTTTTAGACAAATTCAATTTTGGAGGGCGATCGCTCCCATATCCTCTGCCCCATCTTAAGCCAACTGCCGCTTAATCAACTGGGCAAACAAGCCTGGTTGTTCCGCTAATTGCTCAAACGAGCCTTGCTGCACCACCCGCCCTGCTTCCAAAACGTAGATGCGATCGGCATTGCGAATGGTGCTCAATCGGTGAGCCACCACAATACGAGTCACGTTCAAGCGATCCAGGCTTTCAGTGACAATGGCCTGAGTGCGATTATCCAAGGCGCTAGTGGCCTCATCTAAGTAGAGAATTTTAGGATTGAGGGCTAGGGCACGGGCAATGACCAATCGCTGCCGCTGTCCCCCAGATAAATTACTGCCCCCCTCACTGACTACGGTGTGGAGTTCCATCGGCATCGCTCGGAGGTCGTCGGCCAATCCACTCATTTCCGCTGCGGCCCAGGCTTGATCCATCGAAATCAGAGCACCTCCAGCAATGTTTTCGTAGACGGTGCCTGCACTAATCCGGCCATTTTGCAGCACGACCCCCAGTTGTCGCCGTACTGCCGAGACATCCAGCCCAGCCAAATCTTGGCCATCGTAATACACGGTGCCAGCAGCAGGGGTTTCAAAGCCCAGTAACAACCGCAAGACCGTGGACTTCCCAGACCCGGATGGTCCCACTAGGGCAATGAATTCTCCCGGTGCCGCTTGCACGGTCACATCATCCAGGATCAGCGGTCCATCGTCTCGGTAGCGGAAGGTAGCATGGTCCACTGCAATATGGCCGGTGAGCCGACCGGGATCGGCTTTGTTGGCATCAACTTCAGGGGTAGCTTGGAGGATGGGGAGCGATCGCTGCCACAGTGGTACCACTTCCAGGACTTCAATCATGCTATTACTCAGACTAGCGGCTCCGCTAATAAACGTCCCGAATGCCACGTTAAAGGCTAGAAACGTCCCCGTGGTCAGAGCACTCTCGCCGCTGCCGGGATGAATTAGCGCCGTGGCCAACCAAAACAGCATCACCGTCGTGATTGTGGGCACCATCGTGTTGAATACATCGGTCCAGTCTTCCAACTGTTGAGTACTCAAATCGAGCCGTAACTGTTCGGCATACTGATTGCCCCAGTGGGCAAAGGCCCGTTCCTCAGCCCCAGCAATTCGCAGCTTGGGCACCCCGTTAATCAACTGGACAATTAAGCCGTAGATCCGCCCCTGCATTTCCACCAACGGCTTTTGTTTTTTGATTAAAAGGGAGCCGGAGGTGACGGTGACCCCCATGACGATCATCCCCACCATCAAAGCCAACAAGCCCAGTTGCGGGTTGTAATAAAACAGTAAGCCAAGATTCAAGAGGGAGAAGAAACCGGAGAAAATGGATTGGATGGCGGTGCCGCTGAGGGTGCGGCGGATGGCAGAGATGCCCGATACGCGGGAGTTTAAGTCTCCAATGGAATATTGGCGGAAAAAATCGCTGCGGAGTTTGAGCAATCGATCCCAGACTGCTGCTTGTAAGGTGGCATCAGAGGCGGTTTCTACCCGCATGGAGGCGATCGCCTGGGCTAACCGAAACGCAGCACTGCCAAAGGATGCGGCTAATAATCCCACGCCCATTTGCACCAGCAGTTGGGAATCGCCAAAGGGAATGGCTCGATCAATTAATACCGCTGTGGCTTGGGGAACTAGCATGCCGACAAGAGTGGCCAATGCCCCCATAACCAGAACAGATACCACATCTTTCATCCGGCCTTTAACCGTAAAGCGGAGGAGGTCTAAGGCGCTTAAGTCGCCTTCTGGGAGGGGTCGGTAGAAAATATAGGCGACAGGTTCTAGGGTTTTGGCGATCGCCTCCGTCACCCGCACCCGTTTGGACTCCAGGGAGTTTGGGTCGATGCCAGAGTTGGGCAGATTCAGGCCCGATTGCGATCCCTTTGATGCCATCAATCCAGAAGCGATCGGGTCTAGCATGTCGTACCGATGTCCTGCAACGGGGAGTAAGGCTACCGGATGATGATCCTCGCAGGTGTAAGCCAAAATAGGGCCACCATCTCGCCGCCACCAACCCGGACGCATGAGAATGCGACGTAAGCGCAATCGGGACGCACGGGCGATCGCCTCCAATGGCTCTTTCACATACTGGGAATTTTCCGACTCTCCCGCTGGCTCAATAGTCACACCCAACGCCTTCCCCACCGCTCCTGCGGCAATCAGCAGCGGTGTATCGTAGCGTAGAAACGCATCGTCCTCGGTTTGGAGAACCGAAGCTAAACTCTGGATCGTTTTTTGCGTCACCTGCTGATTCAATCGCTGACGAGCCTGGAATCGTTGAACGGCTGCCTCCGTTTCTTGCTCTTCAATCCGTTCGATACAAGTGAGTACATAGCGGTGCAGTTGGGGCAATCCCCGCAAAATCACCTTGAGATTTTTAACCTCATCCGTTCCCCTGGCATAAAATTCAATATTGTCATCCGCCTTAAAACACATGGTTCCCCCTATGGGAAAACACCCCAATTCCGGCGCAAGGGGTAAATCCGGGTAGCCCATCCAGGCTGCTTCTCCTTCCTGCATCCGAATCCACAGCACCCGATTGTCTTGAGGCAGGCACACTTGGCCAGCAGTCATGGAAATGTAGTGATACTCTGGTACAATTCCCGGTACTTTGGGCTGGGGCATTCCATCCACCCGCCCCAATTTGTGAATCCAGGCATCTACATTTTGCTTCAGAAACACCATCTGCTCCTCAATGCGAGCCTCATCCGCCTCATCCAAGGGAAAGGGAGTCAGGTCCGTTAGCTCCATCGGCACCGCCAATAACCCCAAAGGGTCGGCCTTCTCGGCGGGAGTATGGCCAAACATCACCTCCCCTGGACCCACATTAAAGAGATATCGTCGTTCTCCTTCTGGCTCCCCCTTGCAAATGCGAGTGGCAAAAATGGCCAACGTGCCTGATTCCACCACCCAGGCCACTTGAGGATTATCCAGCAAGAGAGGAGAGTTGCCATTAATCTGCATCGCGGTCGGAGTTGGCATCGTTGAGTCACCGATTGGCTACTGATGGATGACATTGGATCTGTGACCAATGAGTTCTCCATTATTATGCATCGCAATTGGCAGTCCCACCTGATAAGGCGCTGAAAATGCCAAAAACTAAGAAGCCGCTGCGATAGGGTCATCACAACGGCTCGTCAAAGCAAGATTTAATTTTACGTAACATTAGTGATGAATCAACTTGACAACAGTGAGTAGAGTAAAACGGGACAGCATAAAACTGGATAGAACAAGACTCGGTGGCTAAGAGTTGCAGGAGTCTGAGTTCATCACAACCATCCATTTCCCCGTTTCAGGATCACGATGGGTCGTGAAAGGATTTTGTGGTAGAGGCTTTTGACATCGCTGGAGCAACGCCTGGGCCTTTTCAGTGACAGTGGGTGATGTGTGCATCTTGGCAACTTAGGTTGACTAGCATTTTATCTATCATGCATTGGATCAGGCAAAAAGGCTGTGACTTGCTCTCCGGGGCATTGTGATTTTGTTCCAAGTTAGAGATTGATCCTGATCATTGTCTCTAAGACCCGCTTGTAGTGTTAGGTCTAAGACGATTGCATCCAGTAGGGATGAGGTTAGGAGGAGAGGAAAGATGCAGCGATAGTCGAGGCCTCGATCGATATCGTCCAAAAATACTGCAAGACAGGTTTTTCTGAGAGAGTACACTGTTTTGAGTAGGGGTTGTGTTTTGCTGAACCTTACCCATAATTAACTCTACAGGTCGTGGATAGGAAAATGCGGGACGTTTTATGAATTTCAAGCGATTGTGGTCTGGGGCATTGCAGCAGTCATCTGTCTGGAAATCAGGGAGATGGCGATGGATTGGAATGGTTTTCGTGGCGATCGCGATGGGGCTGGCGATCGCCTTCTTTCCCTTGAGTAGCGGCGGGATGCAACCCCTTGCACCCGAAACCACCCTTGTTTCCCGGCTGCCCCACACCGAGGGACCGGACAACCTACCGAATTTCAATCCCATCCCGTTGGTGGCCACCGGGTATACTCCCGTCGAGGAGGTTGCACCAGCCGACCCTAGTAACTATGGCTATCGGTACTTGACTGATATTGACGGCAATCCTGTTAACAATGCCATGATTGTGGTGCTGCATGAGACGGTTGGGGCAGCTAGCAGTGCGATTAATACCTTTCAAACTCCTCACACCGACGAAAATCTTCAGGTGAGCTATCACAGCCTCATTCGTCGCAACGGCAACATTGTGCATATTGTCCATCCCCAAATGCGAGCCTTTGGGGCAGGCAATTCGGTGTTTGAGGGATCTGGTGGACCAGAAACGGTGCGGACCCATCCGATCTTTCCGGGTTCAGTCAATAATTTTGCCTACCACACTTCGTTGGAATCCCCGTCCGATGGTCGGGGCAACCAACGCAGTCACAGCGGCTATACCGAAGCCCAGTACCGCTCGTTAGCCTGGTTGATTGCCCACCTTCCCGTTCCAGATGAGCGCATTACGACTCATAAGGCGGTGGATCGGTCGGGTAGTCGGATGGACCCCCGCAGTTTTGACGGCCAAAAGTTCTTACGGTTGTTGCATGGTTATAACCGTCCCTATTAGGGAATTCTTAAAAAAGGGGCCAGATATAGCGGGGTGAGAGATGACAAGTCAATGCAAAAGACTGGGGCGCACGATCGGGTTATGGAGCCTGATTGGGGGGTTGATGATTGGGGGCGTGATGGTTGGGGGGACAGGGTGCGATCGCCTTCTTTCCATCGGACAGACCAGGCCAGATCACTTGCTCATGGGAAATCCCAGCAATGCGGGAACAGCACCAGACAATTATCTGATGATTCGGCCCCAATATGCCCTGTCCTATAATCGCGATCGCGCCACGGCGAATTGGGCTAGTTGGCAACTGAACCAGTCGTGGTTGGGGGCAACGGAACGGCAGGATGATTTTCGAGCAGATACGAGCTTGCCGATTGAGTGGTACCAGGTGGATGGCAATGACTATCGGGGCAGTGGTTATGATCGGGGTCATTTGGTACCATCGGGCGATCGCACTGCTAATCAGACTGATAACTCGGCGACCTTTTTGATGACCAATGTGATTCCCCAAACACCGGACAACAACCGGGAACCTTGGCGCGAACTCGAAGAATATTGCCGCAGCCTGGTCCGTCAGGGGAAAGAACTGTACATTATTGCTGGAGTTGATACGGCTGAAGTCGATGCAGAGAACGCCAAACTGGCCGATGATCAGGTGACGATCCCGGCGACGGTGTGGAAAGTGGTGGTGGTGCTGGAGAAACCTGGATTGGGAACCCAGGGTGTCGCGGCTGAAACTCGTGTGATCGCGGTGAATATGCCTAATGATGGCCAGGTGGATAACGATTGGCGCACCTATCGGGTGTCTGTGGATGCCTTGGAAGCCGCGACGGGCTATGATTTTCTCTCAGCCATCTCCACAGAGATCCAGGCGGTGATTGAGGCTCGGACTGACTTGTGAGGGTCGTCTTTCCCAGCAAGCTTTCCCCAGCAAGCCTTCCCCGGCAAGCCTTCCCCAGCAAGTCTTTCCCGGTAAGTCTTTCCCAGCAAGCCTTTCCTGACCATCCTATTCCAACCATCCCAGCACCTTAGCGTAGCGTTCCGTCGCCGCCGTGACTGAGAAAGTTTGGGCGTAGACTTGCAACCGTTGGCGATCGCTCAGGTGTTGGGGCGGGTGGGCGATCGCCTCCACCATTGCTGCGGCTAAGGCATGGCGATCGCCCACTGGAACCAGCGTCCCATACTCGCCATCAGCGAGGATTTCACGGGGACCATAGTGGCAGTCCGTCGCAATCACTGGGCATCCACAGGCCATTGCTTCTACTAAAACCGTTCCAAATGTTTCCCATACGGAGGACAAAATCAAGGCTTGGGATCGAGCCATGTAAGCGTAGGGGTGAGTGACAAACCCTGGTAACTCCACCGATTGTTCTAGATGAAGCGATTGGACTAAGAGTTCCAACTTAGGGCGCAATTCCCCTTCCCCTAGGACCACGAGGCGGGCAGGGTGGTTTTTGATGACTTCTGCAAATGCCGCAAACAGGGTGGGGTAATCCTTTTGAGCAGCCAGCCGACCCACGGCTAGAAAGACCGGGATGTCAGTCTTTTGGAACCAGGGATGCTCGATTGGGGCTTGGGCTTGGGCAGTCAGATGGTCATCCACCACCGGGTTGTAAATCATCACAAGCTGTTGGTCAGACAAGTTCAGAGATGCCTGAAGTTCTGAGGCAATTCCTTGTGACACCGTGATAACGGCATCAGCTTGAGGATAAGTCCACTGCATGAATGGACGAATGAGATTCGGCAGTAGTCCTGGTAACCTTTGAGTGGCGGTATACCCTTTTTCGATGGCCAATAGGCGGTAAAAGGGGAGAGTGTGCTCAGATAGCACGAGGCGCGATCGCCGACTCCCAAACCGATGGGCTAAAACGGTCAAGAAGTTAAAACAAGGCAGACGCGACAAAATCACATCTGGGTTGAGTCTCCGTAACGTCTGGGTGAGGGCAGGTAGCAATCGCCAGAACAAATCCGTCAAGCGAGACTCATAGGACAGTCCCAGATCAACGATCGCGATCCCCTCAGGAACCTCGGCCAGACAGTCCCCTACCGCATGACCAAGCACTAACGTGATCCGGCAGGGATAGTCTTGAGCTTGAAAGGCCCGAATCAATTGGAGGGTACGCTTTTCAATGCCCCCCCCGATCAGATTTTTCAAGACAATAACCAAATGTTGTTCTTGCATAACGATAAGCATCCGAATAGTTTCCAACACTTTTTGGGGCTGCCTTGCATCCACCCAACCGACCCATTAAGGCATGTCGCGCCACTACAGTGCATTAAGCTGATGCTTTTCTGATATGCCCTTTGGGCTATACAGCACCTACAGTGGTATGTTCTTTCTCGAAAATTACCTAAAATGGTTCTAACAAATACTTCACCGTGCTCCACTCAGTTGTATCTTGCTGTAACAAAGGTTTATGGCTGGTTGACTGACAAAAATTGGGGCTTGGGCGCGGAAACCGCTCCCCTACAAGGGATTGGGACAATGTAGGGGTCAGGTCTCCTGACCCAAGGCAGGGACAAGGTTTTAGGCAGTTTTGTCAGTCAATC
>JBFRWC010000471.1:0-4428 GCA_051439365.1 Leptolyngbyaceae cyanobacterium | reverse complement strand
ACTCGACTTCGTAGGCGGTGTCTGTAAATAGCTCTACAATGGTGCCGCGATCGCCCCCGTTCAGATTATATTTAGGGACATCCACAATTAGTTCAATAACGTCTAATAATTCTGGTTTCATCATTATTCCCTCCTCCTGACTAGCACATCTAAAATTTAAACTCCTATTTCTTTAATCTGTGGGTAAACCTAGATCGGGTATACCGTTCACGATCTGGACAGTTTCTAGGCTGACGGTAATCACTTTTTTGATCAGGCGGACGATGTATTGCTCGTCATCAAGGCGGTTGGGGTCGTTGGTGATGCCGCTGCGTTTGTCGGTTTTGATGCGGTATTGATCGATCACCCAATTGAGGGCGGAGCGGTTGCCAAGGCGATATTCAAAAACTTCGGGGGGGATGCCTGAGAGGGTGAGGAAGTCATTGTATTTGAGTTGGGTTTTGTCTTTGCTGAGGCGCATTTTCTCGACACGCCAGTCGATTGCTTCTTCGATCGCCCCATAAAACCGATCCAAGCTGCTCAAAAAGTGCGTCCGGCTAAAGGATTTGGAGGTGAGGGCACTGATCACCTTCTCAATGTCTACTGCAATAATATTTCGCTGGGCAAAGTCGGGATTATTGAACACACTGTGAAAAATCCGCTCGGTGAGCAAGTGCTGAATCAGCATTTCTTCCACCGCTGGCTCACTCAAATTCGGGTTAATCGCCTGCCGACACAACTGCACAAAATCGGCAAAAGCATCAATAAATTGCTTGTTGATTTTCGCTTGCTCGTGGATCAGACCTAGTAGTGCCGTGGCATGATCCTTGACGCGATCGCCAAACTCCTCAACCGCCTTTTTCCATTGGTCAATGGCCGGAGGGCGATACTCCAAAAACACCCGCACCACATCCACCAACTGCTGCTTATCGGTGAGGTCCGCATCCATCACCAACTTGCCATCTTGATAGAGAAGAGCGCGATCGGGTCGCTGAAAAATAATATTGTCTTTGGGGTAGCCCACCCTAAACTTTTTCTTAACTTCCTTTTCGAGGTTGTCGTTGATATCCTTGGCTTCCCAAAATGCCCGTGCCAAATTAAACCGATCCACCAACGCCCCATCCACTCGCAACGGTTGCCGTTTAGGACGCTTGATCGAGTATTGGGGCACCAGCGTCCACTCAAACTGTCGCCCACAGGACACTAATAAATCCTGAAAGGCCGTTTGCACCGCTGTTTCATGGGTTACGCCCAACCGATCATATTCATCAAGAGCAGCGTAATAGCTTCTAACGGGCTTATGGCTGGGTTTGAGACTGAGGACAGGCATGGTGGAGTATCAAAGTGAGCGATCGCCAAAATGGGGCAGTGACTCAGTATGACGCATCTTTTCTCAGCCAATCAAACCTTTTCGGAACTCGTTACATTTTGTGTTTCTCCTCGCCAGAGATCTGCCAATAAAAAAGATCCTAAAGGTGAGGGGCCATCCTAATTGGCTAACACAACTGCCTAAAACCTTGACTCTGCCTTGGGTTAGGAGGCCCAACCCCTACATTGTCCCAATCCCTTGTAGGGGAGCGGTTGCCGCGCCCAATGCTCATTTTTTGTCAGCCAACCAGGGGACCGTCTCAGGACTGACTAAATGCTAAGATTACGAAGGTTCAGGGAGAAGTCATTGGCCAAGTCTCTTTTATCCTCAAAATCAAGGACCACAGCCGTGCAATTGTTGCTGCAATATCTGGAAGACACTGGGCGATATTTAGTGACGCAAGTCTGGTTGGTGTTGAACCCCAATCAGCCCTTGTCTTGGAAAACCTTGCTATCCCTGTGTATCTTCTCGTGGTTACTGGCGTTTATCACCAGCGATGCCCAATGGACTGGTGCTCTGGTAGATAATCCAGAGGCTCCTAATCTTCCAGGCTCATTTCTGGGATTACAAATGTCCTTTGCTCGCTGGTTGTTGTTTACCTTGGGCTGGATTTTTTTGTGTTTGTCAATGGCGTGGATGTTGGCCAAAAGCTGCATCACCCTACCGTTTTTTGGCCTCAGCCTCTATCCTGCCGCATGGGTGGTGGGCTTGTTGTCGTCCACCTACATCTTCTTGTTGGGCACAGGGGACATCCGCATGGGGGCAATCGTTGCATGGCCCTCACTCTCGGCAATCTACACCCTGTTGCCCAAATTGATCACCTCCAAAGGTAAATTTCAATCTCCTTCTCCAGTCGTACGCCAACAATTTGTGATGTTGCTATTCGCCAGTACCACAGTCAGTTGTTGGCTCCAATTTTGCCTGTTGATGCAAGGATGGCTGCAAACCTACCCGCCCTTGGCCCTTGGCCCACTGGAACAAAGTACGTTGATGACCCCGATCGGGGTAAATCCGACTGTTGCCCAAATTGCAAAAGCAACCCTGGATCGAACGGTCCAGCTTCTCCCCCAAACCCAGGTGGAACCGTGGCTTGAACAGGTTGAACAGCAAAGCAGTTCGGTTAATGCGTTGTTTCAGTCGAAATTGCTGTCAGCCCAGAGATCAACGGCCCAGGCTGAGACCACGCCATCACCAGATAATTCTACTCCTGACGTGGAGGGCGATGGGCGAGCCAATGAGGAGACAGAGCCAGCAGTGCCTGCTCCGATGTCAGCAATGTGGCAGCTCACATTAGCCAAAGATGAACTGGATGCTCAAACGGTGCGGCTTCAGTTGCGATCGCGCCCCACGAACCCAACGATCGCCTCAGGCGCTTACATTGAATACCGCTGCCACATCCAAAAATATACCGCGTCAAACAACTTGTCCCTGGGCACAGTCTCCAATCCTGGCATCTCCAATCCTGGCATCTCCGATCCTGCAATATCATCGCCCGTGCCCTCTCGCCCCATCTCCCAACCCGTTCCTTCCTCAGAAACGACTTCGGACCCTAGCCCTGATGCTTCCTTATCGATCTCTCCTGCGAATTCCGATCGGTTCGATGAAAACCCTGAAAACTATCGCCAAAGCACTATAGACTGTGAATTTATGGGCCTACAGATTAGGATTAATTAGTGGGTTGACAGGCCGTGCAAAGTCCAAAGAATTCTAAGGTATGGTAGTAGATTTTGAACTGATAATCCCGGTTCAGTTCGGATTCTAGGTCATGGACTGGGCAAAAATGGATGGGAATAGAATCTCCACACTGCAAACAGGTGAGGTGATGCCGATCTTCTTGCACCATGCTGTAAAGAGACTCGCCATTGGTCAAGGTCCGGACCTGCACCATCCCAGCCAACTTCAAGGCATCCAGGGAGCGGTAAACCGTTGCCAACCCCATGGCTTTTCCTTGATTCCGAATTTCCATGTACAATTCCTGGGCTGAGAGGGCGCGATCGCATTCTTTCAGAGTATCGAGGATTTGGTTTTGACTACGGGTGCGTTTCATTGCTCCAGAGACTATCTAGCGACATTAACTTGGTTAAAACGGAAGGTTAAAATGAATTTGGGGCAGGTTAAGCTAATTTAGGTAGCCTAATTATAAATGGCCTAATTTAAATGAACCGTACACTCTAAAATTAATTTTTGATTCACCATGGCATAGGGCTGAATTTCTAGCGCCTGCCGGAAGGCTTGAATCGCTTCACGATAGTCGTCTAAGGCCATATAACAAAGGCCCAGACCGTGCAAGGCTCCAAAATGATAGGGAACTAACCGAATCGTTTGGCGGCAGTCAGAGATCGCAGCAGAATAGTTTTCTTGCATGTAGTGCAGTACAGCTCGCCGATTCCAGGCTTCAGCGAAGTCAGGTTGCGATCGCACTAAATCCGACAACAGAGTTTCGGCCCGGTCAAAGGCTCCAGCCTCAAGGGCAGACTGGCTTTGATTCAGCATCGTTAAACCCCAATCACCCTTTTGACGAAACCAAGTCTGCCACAGGGACTGGGTCGCCTGCTCACGAGTCGTTTCGCTGGGATGCTTGAGTGCATCCAGCAAGGTGTTGATGGTAGTGTCATCCATATGGGTCTCCCACTTAGCGTCAAACAGGATATTTACCCTGTTTCTCAATTAAAACACCGTGACCCCCTGTCTGGTTCATCCAGATCATAGGGAGTTGTCACAGGAACTCGGTCAGTGGGCTGACTGGGGATGAATGCACTAAAGATGCAAGGATCAGGAATTCAATAAAACCTAAGTTTGTTGTGGGAGCACGATGGAGCCGCCTCTCCACAAAACCTTTGGCATTTTATTTAAGTCTTGTTCCTAAGCGGATGCTTCCACGTCTGGTGTGTGTGGCTGAAGGGGGGCTGCAGCCCGGTCGGGAGGTAACACCACAGGTTGTTCTTTTTGGCCTGCAAGGAGATGAATTTCCTGCATCAAGGTGTCTTTGCGACCATTAACCTCCCGTAAGCAACTGACGGACCCTTCTGGGTCTGCTTGAAACTCTTCCGCCAGCAACGCCATATTGGTGGCCTCCACGC
>JBFRWC010000470.1:0-15909 GCA_051439365.1 Leptolyngbyaceae cyanobacterium | reverse complement strand
TTTAGCAATTTAATTTGCGTGGCTGATACCTCTACACCCGGGTTTCAGACACCAAAATACGCAAACTAAAATAGTTTTAGCTTACCCTCTAACGGTTATAACGGTTATCCAACCAAACCCGGACTTCTTCCTCGGATATCAGGGTCAAACGTTGCTGATCAACCGGATCGTAAACGTGCCAGCAGGTCTGTCCACCCTTGAGAGTCGTGGTCCAAATGTGGGGATCATGGCTAGGCGTGAACCAACGCAAGACACCTTGGGCCGATTGACCCAAGCGAGTGGCCAGCGTTTTGATGGGATGGGGCACCCTCGGAGATCGCCCAGCAACAAGTTCCAATTCTTGGTAGCGAATCTGTTGATCTAAAGTTCGCATGGTAAGCCTCCATGATTTGCAATGCGTGTGTCGTCAAATACGCTCAGACTCAGTGGCGATCGCCCCTCAAGCAACGTCATGGTGATTTGCCCTGGGTCTGTACTGTATATCCCCAATCTAGCGATTGCACCCACTGGATTCAAAAATCTCCAGTCATCCTATCCATGAATAAAATCAATAGGTCAGCGACAACCCCATCAGAATATGGTGGTAAGTTCAGCCCATAGGCTGGCACAATCCGTAAATCCCCTGTATTGTTAATGTTTGTAACACTGGGCAAGTGGCAATTCCCTTGCAATTCGCCGATTGGGAGCCAACAAATTGGGTTGCAAGAGTATGGATCTTTGAAAAATCTCAATTGTCTGGCTTATCTCTGAATTCGCTGGGGTCCGGTTTACGATATTGGTCCCTGTATTAGATCGAAAAATCGTTAGAGAACAAAGGAACGTGTAGGTGTGATGAGAACGATGAATGCCCAAAACCTTCTTTTCACAGGTGGCCTAGTGGTTGGCCTCTTCCTCGCTACCCCTGCGGCCAGAGGGCAAGAGCAGATACAAATGATCGCACGGCAGACGCAGGATGTGGATGAGCGTCTGACTGAGTTGTTGGAAACGGGCCGAGAGTTGGTCGAGAACCAAGAGTTTGAGCAGGCATTAGCGCTCTATCGGCAGGCAGCCTTATTAGAACCTGAAAACGCCCAAATTTTTTCCGGCATTGGCTATCTCTATGCCCGTCAAGAAAACTTCCAATCCGCGATCGCTGCCTATCAACAGGCATTGGACTTAGAGCCGGATAATGATGATTACCTCTACGCCATGGGCTTTAATCTGGGCCAAGCAGGAGACTACGCTGGGGCGGCTGAGGCGTATCGTCGTCTCCTGAGTCTGGATAACAGCAATGTTCAGGCTTGGCAGGGTCTCGGTGTGGTGGCAATGCGGCTGAGGAACTACAGTGAAGCCATGACCGCGTTCCAGACCATGGCCGATCTCCAGCCTGATAACCCTGATGTTCACGAAATGATCGCGGCGTTGCAGATCCAGCAGGAGCAGTATGCAGCAGCGATCGCTACTCTCCGCGAGGCTGAAGCGATTGTGCCCCGCCGGAGTAGCATCCAACTAAACCTGGGAGTGGCATTGGTGAATCTCAACGACGTGGAAGGCGGGTTGGCAGCATTCCGCCGAGCCGCAGAATTTGCCCCCCTTGATCCCCGTCCCCATCTCCAAATCGGTGATATCCTCCGGGCACAAGGGGAACTTTCGCCTGCCATTCGAGCCTACCAGCGAGCCGCATCGTTGCAACCAGATTTGGTCGAGGCCCACGCCCTCGCAGCGGATGTCTATTTCGAAAAAGAAGACTTTCTCCGAGCGGTAGTAGCCTACCGAGAAGTGGTCCGGCTGTTGCCGAATGAACCTCAAGCTTATTATCAGTTGGCGCGATCGCTCCAAGGACGGAATCGTTATGCCGAAGCCACGGAAGCCTATAACCAAGCACGTCAGTTGTTTGAGCAGCAAGGTGACCAAGCTGGCTTACGTCAGGTCGATCAACGCTTAGCTGAACTGGGTGGGAATTCGAGTGATGAGGATTAATCAGGGGAGAGCGATCGCCGCTGGTCCTTCAGATCGGAACCGCAGCTTCACTTCAAATCAACCTCCTGAGGCAATCTAACGCCAGTGCTGGAAAATTCGCAGACATCCATCCCCCTAGGGGGGAATTTTTGCTATAAAATGCTAGTTGAGATCCAGAATGGCAATCAATTGACTGGAAAAATTATGTTCAACACCATTGTTTCGACGATTAAGACTTGGTTCCCTGCTGAGACGGTTCATGCCCACTGCGATGGCCCCTGCGGAGTATATGATCCCGCTTCTGCCCGGATTACGGCGGAAGCAGTACTCTCCATGACCAAAAAGATTCTGGACTTGGACCCCAAAGCGGGCGACCACAAGACTGCTAACACTCTATCCCGCTACATCGCCGTTAAAGAAGAGCAAGCTCAAAAGACCAAAGAAGATCTGTTGATTTTGTGGACCGATTACTTCAAGCCTGTTCACCTAGAGAAGTATCCTGATCTTCACGATACGTTCTGGAAAGCAGCGAAGCTTTGCTCTGCTTGCAAAGTAGAAGTCAGCCTAGAAAAAGCCACCGAGTTGCTAGCTGCCGTTGAAAAGATCCACAATATGTTCTGGGCAACCAAAGAGCGTGACGTGACCTGGTACAAAGCTAGCTAGTGATCTTCAGAGTATTGGGCTGAACCTGTTTAGCTGACGATTTTACTTGTGGAGAGGAATCTGCCTGGGGCAGGTTCCTTTTTTGATCGTGTGTTTGGGCGCACATCATAGCCACGGTACTGACATTAAGAATCGATTGCAACTGAGAACCCCGGCTTCTTCAAGAAGCCGGGGTTCTTCGGCCCACTTGTTTCAGGAACCTTGCACCATAGACTATTCTTAATCCACTAGCCTGATGGCACAATATACCTCAACATACATAGGTAGTAGACTAACGCAATTTTAGGTTGCGTTGGTCAGGTGATTGCCCAGAGCGCAGGGATATGAAGATGGTATACGACTGGATTGTGATTGGAAATGGGATCACTGGAGCGGCAATCAGTTACGAGTTAGCTCGGTTGGGTTTATCTGTGCTGCTCGTAGAGCGCCACGATCGCCTCCAAGGGGCAACGCGCCATAGCTACGGCGGGATTCCCCACTGGGCTGCCACTACGCCAATGCTACAGCAGTTGGGTGAAGCAGGGATGACCCGCCACCGTCAGTTCTCCGATGAACTGGGTGTGGACACCACGTTTCAGGAACAAGATTTGCTGTTGACGGTACCAGCAGGGGTTGATCCGGCAGCGATCGCCCCATCCTTTGCTGATTGTGCCATTCCCCCACAGTTAATCAGTCGGGACATGGCCTGTGAGATGGAGCCATTGCTGAACCGGGAGGCGATCGCCGCTGCGTTCACGGTGCGTCAGGGTCACGTTAACCCAGAGAAAATGGTCGCAGCCTACAATCATGGGTTTCAAATGGCGAAGGGAACCCGTCGGATTGAGCAGGTGACAGGGATGCTACAATCGGGTGATCGGATTACGGGCATTATCACCTCCACGGATTCCTTTCATAGCCAAAATGTTCTTGTTTGTGCTGGAGGGTGGACTCGGTACTTGCTTAACCGCTGCGGCATCCCTGTCAAACAGTACTTTACCCATGCCGAGTCCATTGAATGTTCCAATCCTGGCATCCACCTTAGCACGATTGTGATGTCAGCCCTGACCTTGCGCTTTGATTTGGAGGCAAAAGCCAGTCAGCCAGACCATCACGACGACTGGAATCATCCCGGCCTCGAAATTCTGCCTCATATTTTGGATGCGGGAGCACTCCAGTTCAGCGACGGTCAGATCCGCATGGGCCAAATTAGTCGTGTCCTCACTGACCCCGATGCCGCGATTGATGCAGCTCAAAGCGAGACTGACATTCGCACCCAGGTTAGCGCTCTGCTGCCCAGCCTGAACTCAATCGCCGGACAGTGGCATCACTGTCTGGTTGCCTTTAGCCGCGACAACTTGCCCTTGATGGGTGCCCTCCCTCCCTGGCAAGGCTTGTCCCTCTTCTCAGGGTTTCATCACCCCTTTGCCTTGGTGCCGCCATTGGCCCAACGGTTTGCGGCCCATCTTAATGGTTTCCCCGACCCATTGATGCAGCAAATGGCCCCCAATCGATTTACCTGAAGTCCCTGTTGAATCCCCAAAAAACAGGCGCAGAAAAACGGCTACAAAAAAACAGCTACAAAAAAGTGATGATCGGATGGCTCTGAAACGAGTGCCCGATCATCACTTTTTTGAGACTCAAGGTGTCGATTCTAAGCTTGCTTCAATACTGAGCCTGCCTCGACTCTTATCAACCTAAACTCTAGTCCTTAACTTGCATCGCCTCTTGCACGTTGGCCCCAATGACCATCGGTGCGTTGAAGGAGGGTAAGTCGAAGTGGAAGGGGTTTGCTGCGACCACAGTCAGGGAATCCTGCACTTGAGCGACCACTGCTGTCGTCTTCACATCGTAGGTCTGGGTAGCCAACTTAGGATACATGCCGATGCCGATGATGGGAACCAGAAGACAGGCTGCAACGAAAACCTCGCGGGCTTTAACATCGGAGAAGGTGACGTTTGCCAATGCTGGATTCTCTTGGCCAAAGAAGACCTGACGCAACATGGAGAGGAGATAGATTGGGGAAAGAACCACACCAATTGCTGCCAGAATCACGATCCCCGCTCGGAAAGAAGCGGTGTAGGCATCCGTTTGGGCAAACCCTAGGAAAACAGTCAGTTCTCCGACGAATCCGCTCATTCCGGGTAAAGCGAGAGAGGCCATTGCTGCCGCTGTGAAGAAGGCAAATGTCTTCGACATGTGGGAGCCAATGCCACCCATTTCATCCATGGCCAAGGTGTGGGTGCGCTCGTAGACGACACCGGACAGGAAGAACAGGACAGCAGCAATCAAGCCGTGAGAGATCATCTGGAAGACTGCGCCGCTAACACCCACAGTAGAGAAGGACGCAATCCCAATCAGTACGAATCCCATGTGGGCGATGGAGGAGTAGGCCATCCGTCGCTTTAGATTGTTTTGAGCGAAGGCTGTCAGGGAAGCGTAAATAATGCTAACGACACCCAAAACTGCTAGAACCGGAGCGAAGTAAGCATGGGCGTTGGGCAACATCTCCATGTTCATCCGAATTAACCCGTATCCTGCCATCTTCAGGAGCACGCCAGCCAAAATCATGGACGCAGCGGCTGGGGCTTCACTGTGGGCATCGGGCAACCAAGTGTGGAAGGGGAAAATGGGTAGTTTGACCCCGAAGGCAATCAGAAGAGCCACATACATGGCAATAGAGAAGGGCGTGGAGTACTCTTTCAGCGCTAGCTCTTGCAAGTTGAACGTCACGGTGTCGCCGTAGAATGCCATCGCGAAGGCTGCTAGCAGGATGAAAATTGAACCAACTGCGGTGTAGAGGATAAACTTAGTGGCAGCATAGCGACGGTTCTTTCCACCCCAGATAGAAATCAATAGATAGACAGGAACTAACTCCAATTCCCACATCAGGAAGAACAGGAGGAAGTCCTGGGCCAAGAAGACACCAATCTGGGCGGTGTACATGGACAAAAGTAAGAAGTAAAACAGACGCTGCCGCTTTTTAACATTCCATGAGGCTAGGATTGCCAAGGTTGTTACCAGACTAGACAGCAGCACGAGCGGCATTGAAAGGCCATCAGCCGCTAGAGTCCAGTTGAAGCCCATCTCAGCCATCCAAGGATAGTTATCAACAAGCTGCATGGAGGATGTAGCAGTATCGTAATGAGCCCAGAAGGTGTAGATAACAAGTGCAAATTCAGCAATAGCGACACCCAAGGTATACCAGCGCACCCGCTTGCCGTATTTGTCGGGGAGAACCGGGATGGGGAGGGCAGCAATGAGTGGAAACAGGGTGATGACCGTTAACCACGGGAATTCAGTACTGATCATGAGCGACTACCTATACGTTCAATCTAAGTTACACAGCGTTGGATGCTCCAAAACGCCCAGCTAGCGCAGTGAATCATCGATATGAAAGGCTGGCTTAGGGGCGTAGAACAACACGGTTCGATCTACAACCTGTGGATTCTTTAGAACGGTGGAGGAGGTGAAGGCGTCGGTGTGAAAGCGATGGCGCAATCGTTCCATGTCAATTCGGCAGATTCCAAAAAACCAGCATAGGCTCCATAACCATAAACACGATTGTGTCAATGAAGATTTATACCTACTCCTCAAGTATAACCTCTTTTGTTAAGTTCAGTGAACAAAAGAGGGGTGTTTGATTGCGAAGATTAAATAAATATTTCTTAGAGCAACACTTAGTTAACCTGATTTTGGGGTTTTTCTCGTGTCGTTGGAGTCTTTGGTTGGGATCGGAGGGGTGCGATCGCCACATAACCCCAACTGATGGGCATTCTAATCTCAGTTTATGAATAGATGTTAACAAAAGATGAGTGGTTAATCCGGGCCGGGAGACCCAAGCAAAAAGCGGCTGGATATCATCCAGCCGCTCTGCCATGGATTGGGATGTTGGGACGTATCTGTCAATTTAGGCGTTTGCGAATCGATTCACGGGCTTGGCTCCCTTATCCCTTGGCTTTCGCACCAAACTTTTCTATCATTAGGTCTTTCAAAACGGACTTGAGATCATCGCAGGGAATAGACTGCATGACCCGCTCACCCAGTTGGGCATCTTTACCCACTTTGCCACCCATGTAGATGTCTACGGCCTCGACCGTTTTTCCATCCTTGCGGGTCTTGGTGCCCAATAAGCCGATATCAGCCACTTGGGGTTGACCACAGGAATTGGGACATCCGGTCCAGTGCATTCGGATGGGTTGGGGGAAGTCAAGTTCGGACTCTAGATCTTTGGCGATCGCCAAGGCCCGTTGCTTTGTTTCCACCAAGGCAAAATTACAAAACTGAGCACCTGTGCAGGAAACCAACGAGCGGGTTAACGGCGCGGGATCGATAGAGAACTTGGTCAACAAAGGTTCCTGTAACAGGGCAGCCACATTGGCATCTGGAACGTGAGGGATGATGACATTTTGTTCTACGGTTAATCGCAGTTCTCCTACCCCGTAGACCTCCGCAATCCGAGCGAGATCAAACATGTCTTGGGCCATTAACCGCCCTACGGGCACATTCACCCCCACATATTGGAAGCCCTCTTGTTTTTGGGGATGGACACCAATGTGGTCCCGCTTATTCCAGTCAATTTCGTCCTCTGGCGCTGCATCTAATAGAGGATAGTCCAGCTTGGCGGCCACTTCAGCCCGGAATTTATCCAAGCCCCACTCATCAATCAGCCACATTAAGCGAGACTTCTGGCGGTTGGCTCGTGAACCATTGTCCCGAAAGACTTCCAGGATGGCTCGACACAGGGAAGTCACCTGCCCATCCGGCTGAACCCAAGCATTCATGGGGATAGCAGCGGCACAGCGCTTCGCAGAGAAAAAGCCACCGACCACCACATTAAAGCCTAAGACCCCATCTCGATAGGCTGGAACGAAGGCGATGTCGTTGATTTCAGCATGGACAGAATTATCTCGCCCACCTTCAATGGCAATGTTGAACTTACGAGGCAAGTTGGTGAATTCAGGATTTCCCTCACTATTGCCTGTGATCATATCTTGGACTTGCTGCACCAAGTCCCGTGCATCCAGGAGTTCATCTGCGTCGATCCCAGAAACAGGAGATGCCGTCAAGTTGCGTACATTATCCATCCCAGACTGCATTGAGGTCAGCCCCACCGCATGCATCCGATTAAAGATATCGGGAACGTGCTCTAGACGAATGCCGCGCAGTTGTAAATTTTGCCGAGTGGTAATGTCGGCACTACCATCATCGCCGTAACGCTGAACAATTTCAGCCAAGACCTGCATTTGCTGGCTTGTGAGCACCCCGCTGGGCATCCGCAAGCGTAACATGAACTTACCGGGGGTAACAGGACGGAAAAACACCCCTAACCACTTGAGGCGATGCTCCCGATCGTCCTTGTCCATTGCTTCCCAGCCAATTGTGGCAAAGTGATCTAACTCATCTTTGACTGCTAGGCCATCTTTCACTGCTTTAAACTTCTCAAACTTATTTAGCTTTTTACCGGGCTTCGCCACTACGCTAGTCACAGACTTCCCCCCATGCCTACAAACGGTCATTGCTGCTGAGCGAACCAATATAGGTCTCTACGGAGCGATCGCACCCAGCATTGACCACCGACACTGTGGCCTAGGGCATAGACGTTATCTCCGAGTAGACGGTAATGTTATCGATTGCCGCAGTATGCCTGTCATTAAAGCGAGTTGAAATAGGGCATTTTGTATTTTTTGTTACATTAAAACACCTTCTGATGCAACTGTTGCATGGCTGTAATGTAGTTTATGCACTGGCATGAGGAGGTTAGTGGTCAGCGATCGCTGTTGAACGGTGACGGCGACATCGTTCAGAACAATATTTCACCTCATCCCAACAGGTTGCCCATTTCTTACGCCAAGTGAAGGGGCGATTGCAGACCGGACAGAGCTTTTGGGGTAAGTCGGCTTTGGCGATCGCCTTCCGTTTTTTCGAGGATTGATGGTGTGATCGGCTACGACCCATAAGCATTAAGGGGTAAAGATATTCAAGATATATAGTAATGTTAAGCTAAAACTATTTTGGTGGCTGAACCCCGCCTGTGGCGGGGTTCAGCCACGCAAATTAAATGGCAATCAGCTTAACTTGTATTAAGCACCAGTCGTCCAGAAGCGACTGACGTGTTGATCCTTGACCGTGTCGCTCAGATTGAGTCGCGTCTGGCGCGCCTAGGTGGCCAATTCTGGTGGACCCAGATTAATCGGCTTCGGTTAACAGTGGCAAAATCGAGGCAGCCAGGATCGCAGCTTGAGTGCGATCGCGCACATTCAACCGCGTCAAAATGCTGGTGACATGATTCTTCACTGTCCCTTCCGACAGATACAGGGTTTGGGCAATTTCCTTATTACTCCGCCCTTGGGCAATCAACGTGAGCACCTCCCGTTCTCGCTTGGTTAGTTGGCTAGCCCCTGGAGGAATGGGGCTAGGGGGGGCTGGCGTGGGCACATTCGCCATCATCTTTTGAAAAATGCCAGGACCAAATTGGGCATAGCCCTTGTGTACGGATCGAATGGCTTGGGCTAACTCTTCCGAGGGCGTATCCTTGAGCAAGTATCCGATCGCTCCCACTCGTAGGGCCTCAAACACATACTCATCATCGTCAAAGGTGGTGAGTACCAGGACCTTCACCGCTGGACAATGCTGATGGATGAGGCGAGTGGCCATTACCCCGTCCATCACAGGCATTCGGATATCCATCAGGACCACGTCCGGTGCTAACGACTGGGCGTGGGCGATCGCTTCCTGACCATTGCTCGCTCCTCCCACAATCTGCAAATCAGGTTCCAGCTCCAGTAACGTGGCTAACCCTTGGCGAATAATGGCTTGGTCATCGGCGAGGAGGACTCTAATTGGGGTTCCAGAGGAATGAGTTGATGAATGGGTCACACGCTCCACCTGCCTTGGCCATGATCGCAATAGATGTCACAATATCGGTCATGATGCATTGTCACGCCACCTGTGGGGCCGATGTCAATACCGCTGGGCAATCAGTACTAATCAACTAACCCTAGCACTCAACAGAATAACCTGCCCGACCCTTGATATCCTATCGTAAGGAACCCATCCTCTAACAATCTTTAGGTAACAATCTTTAGGGATTAGGATAGGTTGGGAACCATGCCATTGTCATTCACGGCAGGCTGGGGTCAGTCTCTTGGCTTAGTGTGGCAGGTTCTCAGTTTATAAGCCAAAATTAGATGGGCGATCGCTATCACTTATACCTGGCTATGAGGTGGACCCTGCCTTGTTTAACCCTGCTCCCGTGCAAAGAATTCTAATCATCGATGACGATCCAATCATTTGCATCTCACTGAAGAAGTTATTACAAGCAGAAGATTGTGAGGTCTCTATTGCGGCGGATGGTCAGGCAGGTTTAGATGCAGCAAAATCATTACGACCCAGTTTAATCATCTGTGATTGGCTGATGCCCCATTTAGATGGTCTTGAGGTCTGTCGCCAAGTGAAAGAAGATCCTGCATTGGCGACCACTTTTTTTATTCTGCTGTCGGCTAAAGGGCAGGTTGCCGATCGAGTCAAGGGACTGGACACTGGAGCCGATGACTTCCTTACCAAACCGGTTGATCTGAGTGAACTGAAGGCGAGAGTCGGTGCAGGATTGCGGTTGCATCAACTCAGCGAAGACTTGCAGCAGCAAAAGCACTTGCTGGAGTCTGAGCTAAAGGAAGCCGCAGAATATGTTAAATCCCTGCTGCCGCCTCCTTTGGACCATCCTATCCGGATTGACTCCCGCTTTATCCCGTCACGAGAACTCGGCGGCGATTGTTTCGACTATTATTGGCTCGATCCCGATTACTTGCTGATTTATTTGCTAGATGTGTCAGGTCACGGGCTAGGGGCGGCACTACCATCAATCTCAGTGCAGAATGTGTTGCGATCGCAATCTCTCCCCGATGTCAACTTCTACCAACCGAGTGCTGTCCTGAAGGCGTTAAACGAAACTTTCCAGATGAATGAGCAAAACGACAAGTATTTCACCATCTGGTATGGCGTGTACAACCAGTCCAAACGACAACTGGCCTATGCCTCCGCTGGCCATCCCCCCGGCATTCTGGTGACGCAACCGGGCAAACCCAGCAGCACCGAACAACTGCGGACCCCTAACCTTCCCGTTGGCATGATGCCCGAGGCCCAGTTTTCCAGCCAGCGCCAAACCATTCCCCCAGGCAGTTGCCTCTATATTTTTAGCGACGGCGCTTATGAAGCCTTTGACTATAATGCGGCTGGCAGTGATGAACCTGTATGGGGTTTAGATGAATTTGCAACTCTTCTGGGAACCTATCCAAACTCCAATGACCTCGATGCAATTTTGACGGAGGTGGAAGGTTGCCGGGGAAAATCTACCTACCCCGATGACCTCTCACTCCTGCGAATTTATTTCAAATAGTAATGATGTCTACAGTGTTGTGGTTACAATCACAGACTTTGTCTGTAGACTGTCTGTATCTATGGGGATAAATCCCCCGCTGTACACAACTGCTGTAAACTGTCCCTCCACCATTTTTTGACTGTGAGCTATTTTCGCACGGCGATCGCCAACACCACGGGATACATTCCCGGTGAACAACCCAAGCCCGGTACCCCCATCACGAAGCTGAATACGAACGAGAATCCCTATCCACCTTCACCAGAGGCGATCGCCGCCCTCACCTCCATTAGTGGTGAACATCTGCGGCGTTATCCCGATCCCTACGCCAGAGAATTTTGTCAGGCGGTGAGCGCAGCCCTTGATGTGCCAGCGGACTGGATTATTGTTGGTAACGGTAGCGATGATGTGTTGAATTTGCTGGTGCGCTCCTGTGCCGAAGGGGACGAGCGCCCTGTGGTGTATCCCATGCCCACCTATGTGCTCTACCGTACTCTGGCCTCGGTGCAACCTGCTCAGGTGATTGAAGTGCCCTATCCTGACAGCTTTCAACTGCCCATCGATGAGTTAGTTGCGGCCAAAGGTGCAATTACCTTTATTGCTTCACCCAACAGTCCTTCCGGTCATGAAGTGCCCTTGGATGATCTGCGGATGCTAGCTGAGCGGAGTTCGGGGGTCGTTGTCGTGGATGAAGCGTATGTGGATTTTGGCACGAGTTCCGCCCTGCCGCTGGTACAGGAATTTGAGAATGTGATGGTGTTGCGGACTCTATCTAAAGGCTACTCATTGGCGGGATTGCGTCTGGGATTTGGCGTCGGTCAGCCTAGCTTAATCCAAGAGCTCTTCAAGGTCAAAGATAGCTATAACATTGATGCAGTGGCGATCGCCGTCGGGACTGCTGCGATGCGGGATCAGGCCCACAAAAATGCCTGTGCCGAGAAAGTGAAGCGATCGCGCACCCAACTTGCTGCTGATCTCACCAGTTTGGGCTTCACGGTTCCCCCCTCCAGTGCCAACTTTCTCTTTGCCACCGCACCTCAATCTGCTGAGAGACTTTATTTAGCTCTGAAAGAACGCAATATTCTGGTGCGATATTTCAATCAACCGGGATTGGATGACAAACTCCGCATCACCGTGGGTACGGATGAACAAAACCAAAAACTAATCGACACGCTCAAAACATTGCTTTGAAGCAATCGTACAGGTCCAAGGAGTATTGCTATCTCACCCCACAAAACACAGAATGGGCTGGTTTTAACCAGCCCATTCTTCCCATAAAAAGTAGACTATAGAATCGTCCAACAAAGAAAATAAAATGTAGAGTGATTTCCTCTTAAGGTTATAGTTTTGAGTCATCTAAAAACAAAGATTGCGGAGGCTACTAGATGAAACTCCCTGGTGTGAAATTGAGGAAATATCGACAAGTTTGCTGGACATTGATCGGATCATTGTCTCGGTCGATTTGAACAGTCAGTTACAAACCTCCTTGCTAACTAATCTACTGAAACACAGGATGTCAGAATTAGAAGCTGTTGCCTTAATGAAGGTATTGATTACGCCTCGTTCCTGACTCTTTTAATGTAATTCAAAACACATCGTTGGGCAAGAGAAATGGGGGAATTGTTGCATAAAATGAGTGAATCCTCAGCATTGATAACGGGATAGTTACATCATTGGTTGAGGCTATTCTGAATAGCCCTCGCTACAGTACTGATTCACGCTATTGACGAGGGTTTCTTGTCGGGCAAAGGTCGCTTCGAGGCTTTGATAGGCTGATTCTGCTGCTTCCATATTTTGGTCTTCATGGGCTGTCACAATCGCTTGGGCATCCCGGCTAATGTCACCATAGAACTGCTGGAAGCGAGTTTGAAAGTTCCTGACGTTGGCATTGGCGATCTCGATGGCACTCAGGCTAATGGCGGCTTGTTGGGTCGTGGTGGCGATTTGTTCTAAGGCACTGATATCAGCGGTGGAGGACTGGGTGATAGTTTGGAGATCACTTTCAGTCTGGTTGATGGCGGTAATCAAAAGATTGCATTGAGCCACCTTACTGTCGCTGCAACTGGTGGCGAGGAGTAGGCTCCCAAGGCTAAGGAGGCTCCAAACCCACTGTCTCCAGTGGGGGGAAGCAGGATGGGGTGGGCGCGATTGTTGGGACCATGGGTATCGATCTGCTGGGGACTTAAACCTATACCAGATAACCATCCTGAGCGTCTCCTTTGTTTTCCTGTGAGGGTGAATCCCGTTACAAGTACCATGTGAATTGTATACAATGTATCGAAATCCTACCTTGAGTTTAGTGATGAATTTTTTAACCAATCTCTTATCTGGTCCTAGCTTGGTGGGCGATCGCCAGCGTCAGCGCTCTGGCATTGTCAAAACCGATCACGAAATTGATATCATGCGTCAGGCGGCAAGAATTGTTGCGACGGTACTCAAGGAAATTAGCGATCGCATTCAGCCAGGAATGACCACCGCTGATTTGGATCAGTATGCTGAGCGGCGGATTCGGGAGATGGGCGCGACCCCTAGTTTCAAAGGATACTACGGTTTTCCAGCTTCTATCTGTATTTGCATCAATCATGAGGTGGTGCATGGGATTCCCAGCCGCAAAAAAGTGATCCGATCGGGAGATTTAGTCAAAATTGATACGGGAGCCTACTACAACGGTTTTCATGGGGACTCCTGTATCACGGTTGCGGTGGGAGCGGTGAGTGATGAGGCCGCCAAGTTGATGCAGGTGGCGGAAGCAACTCTGTACCAGGGCATTAACCAGGTTAAAGCAGGAAACCACTTGCTTGATATTGCTGGGGCGGTTCAGGATTATGCTGAATCCCACGGTTTTGCAATTGTGGAGGATTTTACGGGGCATGGGGTCGGTCGTAATTTGCACGAAGACCCGTCTGTTTTCAATATGCGGACGCGGCGATTACCCAATGTGAAACTACGGGCAGGGATGACCTTGGCGATCGAGCCGATTCTCAATGCTGGATCGAAATTTACCCGGACATTGCCGGATCGGTGGACCGTGGTGACGCTGGATCGTGCCCTGTCCGCCCAGTTTGAGCATACAGTGTTGGTGACGGAAACGGGTTATGAAATTCTCACCGATCGCACCCAGGTGTAATTTAACCCTTGTGATTCTCGTGTTGCTCTGGTTGGATCAATGATGGCTAAACCAGCGTATCAGGACTCCGGCAAGGCGCTCAGAATTGTGCCTGACCCGTCCGTTCACCTCATCCATCACATTGGCCACGATGATTCGACGCTTGAGGTCCAAAATATCAGGCCGATCGAAGAAGACGGGGGCCGACCCGCTTTTGGCGTACTCAATTAAGGTGTCTGCGGAGGGGGGGCGGCGTTGGACCAGTACGGCATCAAACAAAGGCCGCCCCACGGTTCGATCGATGGCTCGGATATGATCAGCAACGGTATAGCCTTCGGTTTCCCCCATTTGGGTCATGATGTTGCAGATGTAAATGCAGGGAACGCGGCGGTGGGCGATCGCCTCTGCTATTTCTGGAACCAGCAGATTGGGACTAATGCTGGTATAGAGGCTACCAGGACCAATCGTGATGTAGTCAGCTTCGTGGATGGCTTGCAGGGCACGGGGTAGCGCTGGGGGATCGGCAGGAATACAGCCAATGGTGGCTATCTGCCCCCCCGCTTCTGTGATGTGGGATTCACCCTCAATTCGGCGGCCATCGCTGAGAGTCGCCCACAATTTGACGTCGCTGAGGGTGGCGGGGAGGACTTCCCCTTGAATGGCGAGAACTTTTGAACTGGCGGCGATCGCCTGCTCCAGATCCCCCGTCACCTCGTTCATCGCGGTCAAAAACAAATTGCCAAAGCTATGACCTTCCAATCCATTGCCGGCCTGAAATCGGTACTGGAACAGCTCCGTCAGCAGTTTTTCTTCGTCTGCCAACGCCGCCAAACAGTTGCGAATATCTCCTGGGGGCAGGATGCCAATTTCCCGTCGTAGTCGTCCCGATGACCCACCATCATCGGCCACGGTCACAATGGCGGTGATGTTCGTGCTGTATTGCTTCAATCCCCGGAGTAGCGTAGATAATCCGGTGCCGCCCCCTAAGGCAACGATTTTTGGCCCCCGGTGCAGCCGCCGATAGGCCACCAGCCGATCCACGAGTTCCTCATCCCCATCCGGCATCAAGACTTCCGTGATCGCCCCCAATGTGCGGGTTTGCCCCCAGAACAACATCAGCAATCCTAACCCCAGGACAATGGGACCACTGACTGAGTTGGGGATTAAATCAGTGACATTGGTCAAGATATTGCTGATAAAACGACTGATCCGAAATACGGGCGCTTGCTTGGTCCAAATGGCCATGCCCAAGACCAAAAACGCTCCCCCCAAGGCGCTGAGCAGTAGCCATCGCTTGATAAATAATCCGGGGGCTAACCATTTAAACCATCGATTCATTCGCTTAGGATGGTGTTGCCGTGAGGCGGAGGGTCTCAGGGATCGTCGAGGAAATTTTAAGGGCATGGGTAGGCAAGATGGATGATGGTAATAGACGATGGTAATGAGCAGCGGTAATGGACGATGGTAATGAGCAGCGGTAATGGACGATGATAATAGCGGTTGGTCACGCTCTATTGTAAAACCGAAGCATTGCCCTCCTCACCTACCTGTCCCAGATTTCAGGATGGTCCTTGATGAAGGGGGCGATCGCACTATGAAGTTCAATTTCTGCTTGACCTCAGTATGTGAAATGAATAGGATTTTAGAGCTTGGAGCTTGCAACTTGGCCCGTTTCAATGTCCCCCCAAGACATCCCTAAGACATCCCTAAGATAAGCTGGTTGCCATTTAATTTGCGTGGCTGTAACCCCCCCGCGGCGGGGGTAAGCCACCAAAATACGCAAAATAAAATAGGTTTTGGGTAATAATAATAAAACGATGGAATTATTTGTCTTGATTTGGTTTTTAGG
>JBFRWC010000469.1:0-4981 GCA_051439365.1 Leptolyngbyaceae cyanobacterium | reverse complement strand
AATATGGGCCGAAGCAGTTTCATAGGTGTTAAATAAACCAGTAGCCTCCACTACATACTCGACTTCATGTTCTGACCAAGGTAACTCTGCGGGATTTTTGATCGAGAAACAGGGAATTTTCTTGCCGTTAACAACAATTCCAGTGTCATCCGCTTCTACTGTGCCGTCAAAACGACCATGGGTTGAATCGTACTTCAGTAGATACGCTAGATTTTGAGGGGGAACTAAATCGTTGATGCCGACGAACTCGATGTTGCGGTTATTGATACCTGCGCGTAGCACCAAACGTCCAATCCGCCCAAAGCCATTGATGGCTACTTTGATAGCGACCATAGGTGTTAATCTCCTTTGAACCCGATAACCGTTTGTTCGGGCATTGACTATGGCCATAGTGTATGGCCACTCTCAATGGGGATCGCTAACTTTAAGAATTAGACAAGAATGTGTGCAACAGGATGTAAACTAAGAAATCGTGAAAATGCTTGAAAGCAATTCTCTACATAGATTTGAGCTATTATGATAAGCCCGTCATTGATCGCAAAGATTATCCACAGTTAGCGGTAGTTGTTGACATTTGTTCACAGTTATCAATCGTCGTCGATTATTCTGAGTCAGAGATGACAGGGTATTTCAGAAGTGCTCACCCAATTGAAAATAAAATTGGAAATAAAAACGTTGTATTCTGACATAAGTGATGATTGCAACTACAGGCTGTCAGTGTTTCACAGTCTATGGTTGCAATCACACAAGAATCAGGCTAGCCCAAGGCTAGAGGCAATGCGGATGGCGAGACTCGAACTCGCAAGGCCGAAGCCACACGCCCCTCAAGCGTGCGCGTATACCAATTCCGCCACATCCGCAAGAATCTAGAACAGCAACGCAATCCCATAGAACGATAGAAGAAATAGAACTTGGACTGTGCGTTGTTCCGAGTAACCAGTATAGCGTAGTTTGGGCCGAAAACACTATCGATGAAATGCTAGGGTTCTGGGCTAGGGTTCTGGGGCGATCGCCGATGATCGGGTGCCAGCCATTAACTGTCCTCTGATGTAAGGGGCACTCCTATGACCGAAGCCACGGGGATGACAATGCCCTCCCGGTCAAAGGCTTCTTTAAGGATTTTCCGCAAATCTCCTTGAATATCATCATGGACCCCACGACGGCTATTGTTAGGCTTTAGTTTGGTGACGGTGCGAACCATGACTTTGGACGGTTGAAATTCTTCCACCCCATCCACTTCAGTGGGTTCTAACACGTCATCTGGAAAGCGCTGCTGTAACTCTAACCCGATCGCCTCAATCACTTGGTAAACTCGGTTGAGATCAGCATCATAGCTGACCCCAATATCTACAACTGCGTAGATGTAATCACGAGAATAGTTGATAATGGAGGCGATGTCGCCATTGCGGAGAATCTGGAGCTGACCATTGGGGTGTCGGATGCGGGTTGTCCGTAGCTCGATGGATTCGACTAATCCTTCTGAGTCACCCACAACAATATAGTCGCCGACCAGATAATAATTTTCCAGCAGAATAAAAAAACCGCTGACGGTATCGTTAATTAAATTCTGTGCGCCCAAGCCAATGGCGAGACCAACGATTCCGGCGGTGGCCAAAATCGGGCCTGGGTCAATATCAAACACTTGTAGCACGAAGATTCCGGCCCAAAAGTAAATGCCATATCGGGCGGCACTTTGCAGAATGGGCACTAAGGTCATCCGCCGTTTTTGTTCATCCTCGTTCTGATCTTCAATATTGAGCAAATACTCCGCGATCAGAATGACGATTAGCTCAATGATGATCCGACTGACTAAAACGGTAGCAAGGACTTGAATCGCTTTTGTTCCATAGAACGCCCATTGGCTAATGGGATTGATTTGGCCCACAATTAATGTCGCTGCACCCACGTAAATGGCGTACTCGCAGCACCGTTTGACAAAGGGGACCAGATTTCTGACCCGCTTGTAGGTTTGGAGGGCAGCGTTTTGACTAACATAGTCTTCGGTCCAAGCATCCAGGCTATCGATAATGACATCTAATCCTTTCCGCAAGACGAGAGCGATCGCCACAATCAGGTAAATGATGAGTACCGTCAGCAAGTAGGCTGAAACAACGCTGAGCGGGAAACAACGACTACACAAATACAGTGCCAGCAGCCACAACCCATTCCGGACCAATCGCTGAATTTCCTGAAACAGAATGTCGATGCTAGCATCATTGGCCGTAAACTGATCCCAATTTTGGGCAAATCGATTCGCTCGTTCAAGCAAAAAGACGAAGAATCGTTGCAGAATGATCGCAACGGCGAGGATCAAGCCGCTCAACAAAAGGCCATTGCCCAACTCCAGCCACGTTGCCTGGGTCAGATTCTTGATAAAAGTACGAGTCACGGGCCACAAGGATTGACCCCGTTGAAGAATGACCAAGTTGGTCACCGTCACAAAGAGACTGCACACCAGCCACAGCAAGATCAGCAACTGGCCCAGTTTTTGATGCCCCTTTTTGATGAAGTTGGGGTACGAGCGCAATCCTGGTAGTTCGGCCAAGCGTCGCCGCAGGGGGATGAGGCTCCACAGTAGGAGAAAATAGGCGATCGCCAGCAGTAATAATTCTCCCCCAAGCACTGCTACATCAATGAGTGTAAAGTTTGGAAATTCGATCATCTACTCTTGGATTTGTTTAATACTCTCCTGCTTCGCTCGCAGTAGTGCCTGTCCGAGGCGAGCGATGTCTCCTTCCCGTAGATCCGCTTGGGCAACTTGATCACAGAGTTCGATGTAGAATTGTTCAATCTTCTCCTGTAGCTGGTTACGCCATAGTTGAATATCTTGTTGGCCCGATTCTGAAGCGGAATCAACCGATGAGGTCATTGCTGAAGCTCCTTGTTTTTGTAATCTTGGATAATCTTGGATAATGTTGCATGATTAAGCGGCCTATCCCCGAAGCCAAAATGGGTTTACGGGTGCAGCCGTTCTTCTGCACCGCCTTAAAATTAAACCAGACTTTACCCTAAATGCGTGAAGGCACTCAAGGTAAATGGGCATAATGAGAAAAAACGCTACATCACCCAGGACATCTCTCAGACAAGTCGGATACCATAGAGTTTGGTTGTTGCAATATATTAACGTTGAATGCTTTACATCAAAGACCTCAGCTATCATCCCGCTGCCACGCCCACTGCGATTCTCAACGCCATTGATTTGGAATTGGCCCCCCAAGAACTGGGGCTAATTATTGGTCCCAGTGGGTCAGGCAAAAGTACGTTACTGGAAATTTTGGCGGGGTTGGCGCGACGGACCTCAGGGAGTATCCATTGGCGCAGCCAATCCCTGAATATGGAACAGTTGCAACAATTAGGGGGACTGGTCTTTCAGTTTCCCGAACGTCATTTTTGCTGTGGGAGCATAGCAGACGAATTGAGGCTGGGGCATCCCGACTTGACCAAAGAACGGATGACGGAAATTTTGGGGGCAGTGGGACTATCCCATTTGTCCCTCACCACTGCGCCCCAATCTCTCAGCGGCGGACAACAACGGCGGCTTTCGCTAGCAGTGCAACTCATTCGTCAGCCCTATTTGCTGTTGTTAGATGAACCGACAGCAGGGTTAGATTGGTCGATGCGACAGCAGTTGGTGGCGCTACTTGCTGAATTGAAGCGACAGTGGAGTTTGCTGATTGTGACCCACGATGCGAGTGAGTTACTCACCATTGCCGATCGCTGCTGGACCATCCATCATGGTGAAATTACAGCAGTAGATCCCGAAACTCTACGGCATCAGCTTCAAGATGACGGTCCAGTCACGAGTGTATCCACTGGTGTGCCGCTTGATTCTAGTAGTAGCCCAATGGCATCTCAGGCGGATCTGGAAGAAACTGGCGTGGCGATCGCGGCAGGGATTAAGCCTTCCCCATCTGCGGCCTAAAACATAGACATTCAATAAATGGATAAGAACAGGGAGTATCACCAAGAATCATGACAGGTTCTAAGCCAATCATTGACGCATCACCACAAGCATCCCCATCACCACAAGTTCCATCTGCTGACCCATTGGCGATCGCTTCTCTCCCCCTCCACCCCGACATTTGGCAGGAAACCTTAGGATGGTGTCCGAGCGATCGCCAACAACAGCAGTTTCAACAGCTTTACCACCAAATTTGTGTGGGCAACCAATCCCTCAATCTCACCCGCATCACCCAGCCCGACGAGTTTTGGGAAAAGCATTTGTGGGATTCCCTCAGTGGTATTCACTTTTTGCTGACTGAGAATCAGATGGATAGTGCCGCAAAGCAGGATGATCCCTCAACGGATCACTCAGTAGATTCTCAGATTGAGCGAGTGTTGGATCTTGGGACCGGGGCCGGATTTCCAGGATTACCTGTAGCGATCGCCCGTCCCCACTGGCAACTCACCCTTCTCGACTCCACCCGCAAGAAGATCGCCTTCATCGACAGTATCCTATCCCAGTTAGACTTGGGCAACGTTCGCACCTTCACCCACCGAGCCGAAACCCTCGGACGCAATTCTCACCACCGCTACCAGTATGATCTCGTCCTAGTCCGAGCCGTCGCCGCCGCCCCCGTTTGCGCCGAGTATGCCCTCCCCTTTCTCAAAGTCGGTGGACAGAGTATTCTATATCGAGGCCACTGGACCCCCGAAGAAGAAGACAGCCTCCTCTACGCCCTCGACCTCCTAGGCGGTACCCTCGAAGCGATCTACGAATGGGAAACTCCCCTGAACCAGGGCGATCGCCACTGCATCATCATCCGCAAAACCGAGAAAACCCCGCGCTACTTCCCCCGTGACATCGGCATTCCCACCAAAGATCCGCTAGCTTGAGAAGAAAGGCAGAAGGCAGGACTAAAGGCAGAAGGCAGAAGACAGAAGGCAGAGGGCAGAAGGCAGAACTAAAGGCAGAAGGCAGAACTCAAAACTCCCCAACTCCCCAACTCCCCAACTCCCCAACTCTCAAACTCCCCAACTC
>JBFRWC010000468.1:0-28009 GCA_051439365.1 Leptolyngbyaceae cyanobacterium | reverse complement strand
CATACTTCTGCCCGGTCGGCATCTTCGCCACTGTGGCCCATTTCAACCCTGTGGGATAGCCACCGCCACCCCGGCCCCGTAGACCACTTTTCTTGACTTCCTCCACGACCTCAGCAGGAGTCATATCTGTTAAGGCTTTGTGGAGAGATTCATACCCCCCAGCCTCAATGTATTCCTCAATGCGCTCAGGGTTAATCCGACCGCTATTTTCCAACACAATGGGCTGCTGCAGACTCCAGAAAGGATGACTCAGATCCCCAGGCGTAGCGGTAGCAGTGCCACCCTTAATCGCAGAAATGATTGAAGGAGCCTGCTCTGCGGTCACATTTTCGTAGAGGGTGTCATCAGGGTCAAGCTGCACCAAGGGTCCGCGACCACACAGGCGCATACAGCCGACACCAGATACTTCAACTTCATCTTCCAGCCCCCCTTCTTTTACCGCTGCTTTCAGACTGTCCTTGACAGCACCGGAGCCAGAAGAAATACAACCCGCCGCAGTACAACAGCGGACACGAGTGGGCTTACGACGTTGTCGTTCCTGTTCCGCAATGGCATGGAGTTCGTTAATATCCATAGATAGTTCTGTCCTTAGCTTCGACAATATTGGGACAAGCGTTTTGGGGTGATCAATTGCTTTGAAATTTCATGATGTTTAGCAGGATGGAAACTCAATTCCTGGCTCTTCATCAAAAGGGAAACTAAGAAAAGTTTAGATCGCTTCTTCAGAAGAGAACTAAAAGAAATTCAGAATCTTTCCCACATGGTTCCGGCTCCCCTCCCAAGAGGAGGGGTTGGGGGTGCACCATCGTCCATTAACGCTGCACACCTCCCCTTAGCCTCTACCCCAAAACTGAAAACGGACAATCTATTCGGCGAGTACGCCTTTGAGATGCTCAAGGGTATCTGCTGTGGTTTGTTTCGCCAAAACCACTTCATCAACCACCACTGCTGGTGCCAGACCACAGGCCCCAATACAACGGGCACCCAGGAGAGAGATCTTCCCATCAGCAGAGGTTTCTCCTACTTTGACATCCAGTTCTTTCTCAAGGTCTGCCAGTAGATCGCTAGCCCCCTTCACGTGGCAAGCTGTACCCAAGCAAACTACACAGGTATGTTCACCACCGGGCTTCAGAGAGACCAGATGGTAAAACGTTGCCACTCCATACACCCGACTCAGGGGCAACTTTAGCCCCTTTGCCACGTGACGAAGCACGTCTTCTTCGAGATACCCAAATGCATCTTGGGCTTTGTGCAATACTTCAATCAGCGCGTCAGCCCTATACTGATGACGTTTCATCGTCATGTCTAACGTCTTGTAGCGGCGATCGCCTCCTTTCTTCTTGGACTTATTATCGGAAGCGGATTTCTGAGTTTTTTCCGGTGCAACAGTTGCCGTGGGTTGGTTCTGTACAGACATAAGTTTTGCCACCTTAAATGCTCGTTACTTGGAGTAGAATGATGCTTCTGATGCTCTGGCGATCGGGGGTAGACCTGCCTTAACACAATCGAAACCAAAAGCCTGCCCCCATCTCTAATACGCAGAGAACACAACTAAGATAGTGAGGCTAGACTAAGGCGATCGCCAAACATTTAACACAAGTCTTAATTTCTACACCTAAAGTTACGAAATGACCACATGATACTCAGGCTTCAGGATTATCAAGCTAACTTCATGAGTCCAAAGAAATCCATTCGATGTTGCTTAGCTCTGAATAATCTTCAAGCCACATATCACTCCTATAGTTATCGCTTAGTTTTCTTGAGTGTGTTGTATCATGTACACGTATTTTGGTAATTTTTTACCTTTCGTATAAGGAAACCTACATGTTGTAAAAGAGCATGGCTTTACAACAGCATTAGTAGACAATAGGCACAGCCAAATTCCTAATCTTAAGCTTTCCAGGTACATAAATTGAGCGATCCCAAAACATGAAGAATTTCTAAAGAAAATGGGCTACTACTCAGCGATCGCCTCGCCCCACTCCCTGCAAAATCTCAGCAGGGGCTAAGTTAAAAAGCGATCGCGCAACGCCACTCTAACAGGTACATCGCCCCCATCACTCCATCGCCCCCCCATCACTCCATCACGCCAAAATCCCCAATCAAAAATCCAAAATAAGCAAAGTGAGTGCAGGATAACCCCACACTCACTGAATTCACATATCGACACCTAACAGTTCTCACGAAAGTTGAAGTTGCAAAGAATAGTGGTGGTGAATGCCCACCCTGTGCTCTCTCATCGGCATGTCCCTAGAGATGGAAATGACCATGCTGGGAATGATTTTGAATGCCCCACACAACCAACTTATCGTTCGCACCCCATGATTCCCAAACCATATCATCGGTACCATTGTTGTTAAAGTCACCAGCCACACCAGTCAGAGTATTGCTTGCACTGTTAACACCACTCCCAATGCCAAGTCCTCTCACCACCTGCTCATCTTCGATTTCCCAGATAACAGGTCGCACTTTTCCGCTTGTCGCGCCGCTATCTGCCCACAACAAATCATCAGTACCATCTTTGTTAAAATCGCCAGCGCCAACCAAAGCATTTGTGCTGGCAGCAGGACTGTTGATGTGATAGCTCCGTTCTTCAGTAAAGTTGTCAACTTCCCAACCAATCGCCTGAACCCCGCCATTGGAAGCAGCAGACCACAGAAGGTCATCGGTACCATCACCATTAAAGTCACCAGCACCAATCAAAGTGTTGTTGTCTGGGACACTTCCAAGTTCATAGGTTTCGCCGACTAGTTGGCCATCAACGATCTTCCAAGCAAGCGCTCGCACTCTACCCGCAACAGAAGTACTCGACCACAGAAGGTCATCGGTACCATCATTATCAAAGTCACCAACACCGACCAACTCATTAACACTGGAGACGGCAGGGCCAATTTCAAATCCCCTCGTAATCGCGCCGCCGACTACTTCCTGGGCATAAACTTGACCGTTGGGTAAATGCCAAACTAGGTCATCGAAACCATCACCAGTAACGTCCCCAGCACCGACTAATGTGGCCCCACTGTCGTGTAAAGCACCTGTATTCCGTTCGCCAACATTCCCAAAGAAGAGATGGTGGTCAAGGTCAAAATCGCTCGTAGAGACATTTTCAAGCGTAGCTATCGTAGTGCCATCGTATTCCAGATCTAAACCACTACCGTTGGCTGAAGTGCTGAAAAGGGTGCGATCGCTTGATGTGATCGTGGCATTGCCGTTGTTGTCCACTACGTTGATCTGTATTCGATCCCCATCAGTCAGGCTAAAGTCCTTGATTGTATCCGCATTCCCAACAGTCAGGTGCCTCAGAACAAAGATATCGGCTCCACCCTTTCCAGTTAAGGTATCTTCGCCTTCACCCCCTTCTAATACGTTGGCGTTAGCATCCCCTGTTATCGTGTCATCATGACGACTGCCAATAATGTTTTCAATGCCATACAAGCTATCTGGGTTGCTGACACCAACATTTTGGATTGTACCGTTCGAAGCTATGTTCTGTGTCCGATAAAAACCATCATCTGTTGCTTTTCCTGCGGATAAGTCAACAACTATGCCTAAGTCGTTGTCAGGATTTCCATTGGCATCAACATAGGAAACGGTGTCTGTGCCATCGCCGCCTCGAATAATATCTGCACCGCCACCTGCAAAGAACAGATCATCACCACCATGGCCAAAAAATTCATCCCCCAAACCATTCCATGGAGTAAAGTTGCTTGACTCTGCTTCGTTTATGAGTGTGTTTGGATCGTCTGTTACATTAACCCCGTAGCCATAAAAAATATCATTGCCATTGTCTGTTCCATACAAACGATCTTTTGCATTAGACCCCATCAGTTCCTGATGACCGTAAGCCCCCAGCACAATAAACTGATTGCCTAGCTGATTGAGAGGAGCCGATACACCTGCAAGATCGACATTACTACTCTGCCCTCCCCCTCCAAGTTTGACCGTACCCTCATTATCGAGAATGAGGACATTTTGCATCATCGAGGCAATGATATCTTCTTTGATGGTCTTGTCAAAGCTACCTTCCAACTTGATTTTGCCAAAGGTGATTCCGCCATAGTAAGAAAGGTCAATGGTCCCATCACCTTCGTTGTATTCGAGCTTGACATTGGGATCTCCTGTCGCCGACACCGGGATGATTGCAACATCTTCTCGATAGTTGAAATCCTCAATACTCACGTATTCAGCGGCCTTACCCTGTGGTGATAATACTTCATAGGTTTCAGCGCCATCAAAGTCGTTCTTAAGAACATCAACGACCATGGGGATAAAATCTTTTACCACCTTCCCAGCGGTCCCAAGCCCTGGAATAACGGTAAAATCTAGGGCATAATCAGCAAGGCCTAGGGCTAAGGCACCCCAATCTAGATTCCCTCCATTCGTGCGTGTCTCTGGGTTAGCATCACCAATAAAGAAGGTATCCTTCCCAGCTCCACCCCACATTTTATCGTTGTGGCCTTCCATAAGGCTGCCACTTGCTATAACATCATTGCCGTTCCCTCCGTACAGCCAGTCTGAATCTTTGCCGCCATTGATGTAATCATGATCATTGCCGCCATAGATTTTATCGTTGCCCTCTAAGCCAAAAATAGTATCGTTCCCGTCATAGCCCCAAATTGTTTCATAATAACTACCTGTTAAGGCATTAAGAGTCCGATAGATTTTCTTGTTGCCCTCATCAGCAATATGTACTGCTCTGTCAGTATTACCATAAATGACATTATCGAGTGAATTCCCTTTAACCTGACTATAGAAGTCGAACTTATAGTCTTTTTCGTACCTCCATTTGCCCCAGTTCCACTCGTTACTGGTGCCAGTATGGACAAAAGCATTATCGAATTCCACTTCACCAGACCCCAATGTATAGGTGCCTAAATCTGTGATTCTGGCTTCGTGATCAGTCATATCGTAACCACCCAACCAGTCTGCGGGAATGTGTGTGTAAGCCATGATTTTGCTCCTTTTTGCTTTGTGTGTTAGGTTCAGCGGTTGTGTGTTTGTGTCCTCCGCTGTTGTCCTAACTATCGCGGAAACTCGCAGCAGAAAAAATACAGTAAAGTTCAGCTTTGTTCAGTTAAAAGTTCATATTTATTCAGGGCTTTCGATCATCTCGCTTTTTGGGTGACCTGAGACGGAATGAAAAGTGTTTTCAATCACCCAACTCCATCTTTGGGTTCGAGGGTGCGCGAGAAAGTGAGGCAAAGTCATCTTCACAGAAGAATATTTGGACCGATTCTTACTACATTGCTTCACTCGCTATAGGTTAACGTTTCAGACCCATAGCTTTTCTGATTTGTCAATGCGGCAAAGTTCAGGTTTGTTCAGGACTTTTGCAAGGCGTGCTGGTTCACCTATCCTAAAATGAGAGGTGCAGTTAATCTGTACTGTCTCTCCCCACCACTCCAACCTTGCCATCTTGCTATGCCCAAATGGTTCAACACCGCTGGTCCTTGCCAAGCCGATATCCACTACATGCTGCCCCCCCTCGATCGCCTGCCCAATGTCGATCGCCTGATTGAACAGCGGGGCTACTTTGTCATCCATGCCCCCCGACAAACCGGAAAAACCACCGCAATGCTGGCCCTAGCCCAGCACCTCACCGCCAGTGGCAAATATGCAGCCATCATGGTTTCCGCTGAAGTCGGTGCTCCCTTTCCCCACAATATCGAAGCAGCCGAGGATGCGATGCTAGGCAGTTGGCGCAACAATGCAGAAGACTACCTTCCCTCAGAACTTCAGCCACCGTCATGGCCTCAAGCTCCTGCTGGACAAAAGATCCAAGCGGCCCTGAGAGGCTGGGCGAAAAACCTAACGCGTCCCCTTGTTTTATTCATTGATGAAATCGATAGCCTTCAGGATGAAGCCCTAATATCGGTGTTGCGGCAACTCCGATCGGGCTACCCAAACCGTCCCCAAGGATTTCCTCAGTCCGTTGCCCTCATTGGTGTGCGGGATGTGCGGGATTACAAAGTGGCGGCTGGCGGCAGTACTCGCTTGAATACCGCCAGCCCGTTCAACATCAAAGTCAAGTCCTTTACCCTAAGTCAATTTACCGCTGAAGACATAGCCCAATTGTATGGCCAACATACAGCGGAGACCGGACAAATCTTCACCCTAGAAACCATTCACCACGCATTTACTTTGACCCAGGGGCAACCCTGGTTAGTCAATGCCTTAGCCAAGGAGATCGTGGAAGAATTAGTTCCCGACCCGACCCAGCCCATTACCGTTACCCATGTGGAACGAGCCAAGGAAATTCTGATTCAGCGGCAGGATACCCATCTCGATAGTTTGGTCAGTATTTTGCGGGAGGAGAGGGTCCGATCCGTACTTGAGCCAATGTTAGCGGGCTCTGAACCGAAGGCAACCCCCAATGACGATCGCCAATTTCTGCTTGATTTAGGTCTGGTTAGGCGTGACCCACAGGGAGGGTTAGTTCCGGCCAATCCCATTTATCGGGAAGTGTTACCCCGGGTGCTGGCCAGTAGCCCCCAAGATAGCTTGCCCATGATCAGTCCCAGTTGGCTGACGGCTGAGGGTGAACTGGACCCCGACCAACTCCTGCAAGCATTCCTCAGTTTTTGGCGACAGCATGGCCAACCGTTACTCAAAAGTGCGCCCTACCATGAGATTGCCCCCCATCTAGTGCTGATGGCATTTTTACATCGGGTGGTGAATGGCGGTGGCACATTGGAACGAGAATATGCCATTGGCTCAGACCGGATGGATCTGTGTCTTCGCTATGGTGAGGTGACGCTAGCAATGGAACTCAAAGTGTGGCGGGACGGGCGACCCGATCCAATCAAAGCCGGGTTAACACAATTAGATCGCTACCTTACAGGGTTGGGCTTAGAAACAGGTTGGCTGGTGATTTTTGACCAACGTTCTGGCTTACCACCCATTGCTGAACGGACAACAACAGAAGCCGCAGTAACAGAAGGCGATCGCCCCATCATCGTCATCCGAGGGTAATGCAGAACACACCTTAAAGGCTGGTGAACTTCGCCAAGTCGTGTCAATGCAGCAAATCGAAAAATAGTACAACCTTTGCTTGAATGACATTTGATGTCACAATTAAGAAGCAATCAATCACAACCTTTGCAAGCGCTGATCGCTGTACTAGCATCAGGTTCTTTGTAAAGAGTTTGTTTTGACACCACCTTTGGAAAAGTTTTAGGAAAGTCCGTGAGTTCAACCGCCACTATCAATTCCGCTGCCCAATCTGCTAGTTCTACCGCCTCGGCTTCAGGTCAACCTTCCAATCCAGCCGTGACGCGACGGGCCGTGTTTCCCTTCACCGCTATTGTGGGTCAGGATGAAATGAAGCTGGCATTGCTGCTCAATGTCATCGATCCCAAAATTGGTGGTGTCATGATCATGGGCGATCGCGGTACCGGAAAATCCACCACCATTCGCGCCCTCGCTGACGTGTTGCCAGAAATTGAGGTAGTTGCTGATGATCCCTTCAATAGTCACCCCAGCGATCCCGACTTAATGACCGATGATATCCGCCAACGGTTGGCCCAACAGGACGTGATCCCGATGGCCAAGAAGAAAGTGCAAATGGTGGATCTGCCCCTGGGCGCAACAGAAGATCGCGTTTGCGGCACCATTGATATAGAAAAAGCATTGTCTGAAGGGGTCCGGGCCTTTGAACCCGGATTGCTGGCTCAAGCCAATCGTGGCATCCTTTATGTGGATGAGGTCAACTTGTTGGATGACCATCTGGTAGATGTACTACTGGATTCAGCGGCTTCTGGGTGGAATACGGTGGAGCGGGAAGGAGTCTCCATTCGGCATCCGGCCCGATTTGTGATGGTTGGGTCCGGCAACCCTGAAGAAGGAGAATTGCGGCCCCAGTTGTTGGACCGTTTTGGTATGCACGCTGAAATCCGTACAGTCAAAGACCCAGAACTACGGGTCAAGATTGTGGAGGAACGGACAGCTTTTGACCAAGATCCGAAGACCTATTTGGGGCAATACACCAATCAACAGGATGATATTCAGCAGCAGATCATCAATGCCCAAAATTTGCTGAAGACCGTCACCATTGACCACGAGTTGCGGGTGAAGATTTCCCAAGTGTGTGCAGAACTGGATGTGGATGGTCTGCGAGGGGATATTGTAACCAATCGGGCGGCGAAAGCGATCGCCGCCTTAGAAGGACGCTCGGAAGTCACAGTGGACGATATCCAGCGAGTGATTGTCCTCTGTCTCCGCCACCGTTTACGCAAAGATCCCTTAGAATCGATTGACTCTGGCTACAAAGTCAACAAAGTCTTCTGCGAAGTATTTGGGGTCGCCGAGGATTAAGCTGGAGAGATCAGGACATTAGATCCCCGGTTTCTTCAAGGAACCGGGGATACGGTGATGGGCTTCTAGAGGACAGCATGACCACTCGTATTTTGGGACTTGATCCCGGCTTAGCCATTTTGGGGTTCGGGATCATTGACGCGATCGCTCCGACAGCCACCCGCAAAGAAGCGATCGCCCCCCTCGACTACGGGATCATCGAAACTCCGGCCAATACACCCTTGAGCGATCGCCTCGTCATCCTCCACGACGATTTGCACAGCGTCATCCACCAGTGGCAACCCAATCTGGTCGCAGTGGAAAAACTCTTTTTTTACCGGATGGGCAATACCATCCAAGTGGCTCAAGCAAGAGGGGTCGTCATGCTGGTTCTGGCTCAACATCAACTGCCTTACGTCGAATTTACCCCGGCTCAGGTCAAACAAGCGTTGACCGGATATGGTAATGCAGACAAACAGGCGGTGCAGCAGGCGGTGGCGCAGGAACTGGGACTCGACAACATTCCCCGCCCCGATGATGCGGCTGATGGATTGGCGATCGCTCTGGCTGCCTGGTTTCAGAAATAAGTTAACTTTGAGTCAGGAGAACAAAACACGCGATTAACCAACCTCAACCAACCTCAAGCCTTAACAAAGGGGTTAGTTGTTCCATCCATGCCATCCAGATGCGACTGGGCCGAAGCACTCATCATCGCCTCAAACGAGGGCGCATCTTCTCGAAAAATGGCGAGATCAAACCAAAACGTCGTTCCAGTTCCCACTTCACTCACCAGATGAACCGTGCTGTGGTGCTTAGCAACAATATTTCGCACAATGGATAATCCTAACCCAGTTCCCTCCAACGTATGAACGCGATTTTCTACTCGGAAAAAGCGATCGAATAACACGGCTTGATCGTCTGGGTCAATGCCAATGCCTGTGTCCGCAACCTCAACCCGGACATATTGGGGGCGGGTCTCGTGGCCTTGGGGAGGTAATACATAGGCTCGAATCACAATCATCCCATTAGCTTCAGTAAACTTGAGAGCATTGCCGACTAAGTTCGAGAACACTTGAAGCAACAAATCGTAATTTCCTAAAATCGTAGGGAGTTCTGGGTCCACATCCTGAAGCAGCGCCAGCCCCCGGTCCTTCGCATTAAGCTGATGAGTCCGTAGAGTTTGCTCGATGGCTTGAATCACTTCAACCGCTTCAAAGTGATAACGACGATTCGATTCTAATCGGGATAAGTCAAGCACATCATTGACCAGGCGGGTCAAGCGATCCGTCTCGTGGTTTGCTGTCCCCAAAAACTCACGCCGTTCCTCTTCTGTCAAGTCCTCTCCATAATCATGCAAGGTTTCAATAAAGGATTTGATATTAAATAGAGGAGTCCGCAGCTCATGGGAGACATTGCTAATAAACTGGCTCTTGGCCTCATTGAGCTCCACTTCGCGGGTAATGTCTTGGACGGTAATTGCGATCCCCTTAAGCGTCTCACGAGATTGGTCCAGAACCGTGTTGAGTAAAATTCTGACAGTCCGCTGGACAGGGTCCGGGAGGACTAAGCGAAATTCGGTCACATCTCGTTCCCGGACGGGAATATGTCTGAAGTGTCCAGTAGCGATCTGGTACAGGGGTCGTGCTAGCTCTGCCCTCACCCCATCCGGTAAACATTGCAGCACGTTACAGCCCACCACGGGTTGGTCCACATCCCAACCAAAAATACGGCGCGCCGCCGGGTTGACATGAACAACATGCATATCCTCATCGAGTAACACCGCCCCATCGGCGATCGTGGAAATAAGAGTTTCTAGCTTAGCCTTTTGAGCGGTGAGTTCCTCAATATTTTGCTCCTCGTAGCGCTCTAACCGCTCGGCCATGTCGTTAAAACTGACGATTAACTCCCCCAACTCTCCACCAAGAGGAAGATCAATTCGCTGATTGAAATTGCCTGTAGCAATATTTTTTACCCCTAGCAGCAATTCTTTGATCGGTTTGGTGATCGTCAATGCATTAAAGACAGCTCCCAAAATAACCATCACCCAAATGGAGACAAATACGGAGATGGTGACATCACGGGTTAGGTTGGAGGAAGCCGCTACTGTGGGATTCGGATCAATGCCAAGGGCTACAACTCCTAAATAACGTTCATTGTGGTGCAGCGGGACGAAGACATCCGTGACTTCCCCTACAGGGGTCTGATGCTGTCGCACCATTGGTTCATCTACATTTTGGTTAAAGCTATCTGGTAACTGCATTCGTCGTTGGATGGCCAGGGAGTTCTGCACCTCAGATTCGGAATAGGGAATCCCAAAGAAGATATTTCCCTCCTCATCGGCATAGAGCATGTAGCGGATACTAGTCGCACTCTGATAAAAACGACGAGAGAGTTGGGCCAGTTCCGAGCGATCGCCTTTTTCAACCAGCGGAGCCACATTTGCTGCCAGTAACAACCCTAGGTCCCGACCAAACCGGGTGTCGTTCAGACGGGCATCTTCTTGAATGCTATTAACAGCCCAGAAAGTCAGGCCACTCATCAGCAATGACACCACAAGTGTAGCTGCTGCCATCAAGCGAGTTTGCAGCGTGAAATCAGACCACCAACGATGGACGACGACTTTGAGTTGAGTCAACAATCGTAGCAAGGCTTAACTCACTTGTAAAACGTGCAACTAGAACGTCAACAATACCACTATTCCAACGACACTATAACCCAATGAACTGGGGCAAAGTAGCAACCTTTAACACAAGATGCAGATTGCTGGACTGATCTCCTTTGCGCCACACCCATGAGTTGCTGTTCCCCCCTCAAGTTAGTCATGACGGGCAGAATGATGTCCAAAGCGGATACCCAGCACTGCGTCATAGAGAAGCCCTGCGATATCTCTGAACGTAGAAATACCAAAGGTCTGGTGACAGCCCTTTTCGGTTAACAATGCCTGGGTCGCATAGTAAGCGGTCTGATAGTGGTACCAGGGAATTGAGGGCCAGAGATGATGGACCAGATGATAGTTCTGCCCCATGATGAGCCAGTTGAGAACCGGATTGGGGTAGACTCGCGCATTCTTCCAGCGATCGCGCTCCTTGAACGGACGATGGGGGAAATAGTCAAAAAACAAGCCAGACACAAACCCAGCCACTAGTGCTGGCAGTGCCCAGTATTGGAGGAAATAGTTGGTCCAATCTAGCTGGATGACCCAGTAGATCAGTAGCGCAAACGCCAGTCGATCGAACAACCAGCCTCCCAGATCATACTTTCGCCAAAGGCGACGCTGAAAAAAGAAGACCTCGTGATACAAAAAACGCGCCGGAATCATCCAAAGCGGCCCCCCAGTCGAGACGAAATGGTCGGGATCATTCTCAGGGTCATTTACACAAGCATGATGCTGTAGATGAACCCGTAGAAAGACTGGATAAGAAAACCCGAGTAATAGAGCGCTGCCGTGCCCCATTGCCGCATTGATGAACTTGTTACGATGGGCAGATTTGTGGGAAGCATCATGGATGATTGTTCCCGCAATGTGGACGACCGCTGCGTTCAAGCAAAAGGGTATCCACCCACCCCATCCATAACGGAGATAACACACCGTATCAACGACGAATACAGCGAATGCACCTAGAAAAACTAGTAAACTTGGACTCAAAAACTCCTCACCTGGACCAAACAACTCCTTGGGAGCCGTTACTTTAGTCGCCGCTAGAGGCTGGGTTGCCACCGCCATCTAAAAATCATCCTTTCCTTCAATTAGTCCCATTGTGAGTATAGGCCAGAAGTAACAAATAATAAAGTTTGATGACAGTAACTCATAAAAGCTCGCCATTCTATTAATTAATCCCACTGTATAGCTCATCCCACTGTATGGCTCATCCCACTGTATGGCTTACCCCGCTATTATCCAGTCTCGTCTTAGCCGCCAACATTGGGAACCTCAGACGGGGCCGCAGGCGATGCGACCGATAAGCGTTCATTGACCTGCTCAATGGTCCGACTCAACTCAGGATTTTTTTCAATTTGCTTGGCAATCTTATCGCAACTGTAAATCACAGTTGTATGGTCTTTGCCGCCGAAAAATTCACCGATCTTAGGCAAACTCAGGTCTGTATGTTTACGCATCAGATACATCCCCAACTGACGAGCACTGCTAATTTCACGGCGACGGGAATTACCTTTGATATCATCGAGCGACACATTAAGGATTTCCGCAACAGCCGTCAACACAGCATCAGGGGTTACTTCAGTCGGTTCCGAGGGAGGGTTCAGCACTGGTGCAATATTTTCCACCGTCATTAGCAACCCAGAAATGGAAATGTAGGCCATTGCCCGGATCAGTGCCCCTTCCAATTCCCGAATATTGGAGGTGTATCGGGTAGCAATATATTCGACGACCTCTCGCGAGAGGCGAACATTATCGTACTCTGCCTTTTTTTGCAAAATAGCCATGCGGGTTTCCAGATCCGGTGGCTGAATATCGGCAATCAACCCCATCGAGAAACGGGAACAGAGTCTTTCCTGCAAGCGAGGAATTTGATTGGGAGGGCGATCGGAAGCAAGAACAACTTGTTTACCCGCTTCGTGGAGGGCATTAAACGTATGGAAAAATTCTTCTTGGGTGTATTCTTTGCCCTCAATAAACTGGATATCGTCTACGAGCAGTACATCAACGGCTCTGTACTGCTCACGAAAGTTTTGCATGCTATCCTTACGAATCGCTGTAATGAGGTCGTTGGTAAATTTTTCTGAGGAGACATAGAAGACGCGGGATTCACTGGCAATTTCGCTACGATAGTGTCCAACTGCCTGCATCAGATGGGTTTTTCCCAATCCGACCCCACCACAAAGGAATAGCGGGTTAAACTCCCGTCCAGGGGATTCTGCTACGGCTAAGGCCGCCGCGTGAGCCATCCGGCTATTGGCTCCAACCACAAACCGGGAAAAAACGTATTTGGGATTCAGCCCATTCGCTAATTTTTTCTTGGGATTTGGGCCTGAATCATCAGTCTGAGGAAACTCCGGGGGAGCAAATAGAGCAACTTCGGCATCCGCAGGGTCTAAGAAGTCTTCTGCATTTGGGTCTACAGTAATTTGAATATCAACCCGATGACCGAGGATATCGCTGACGACATCAGCGATCGCATTGGCATAGTATTTCTGAATCCAGCCCCGAGCAAAATAGGTTTGGGTACACAGGATCAAGGTTTGTTCATCCAGTTGCTCTACTTTGGCCGTCTTAATCCACATTTCAAAGGTGGGGCGGCTCATCTGTAGCTGGAGACGATCCAAGACTTCGCTCCAAAAGTCGTCAGGAATGTTGTCCACTACTGCCATACGTCCCCCACTCACTGCAACTGACTTACGTTATTCTACCGAACCGCTCCCACCAACCCCCTGGGGTAACTAGCCTACTAAAATATGTGAAACAAATTCTATCTCTCTGCCAAATATGATGATCCGGCTGGAGCGCAAAGGTCCGTTGTCTGTGCTCTGTCTGTCAATCTTAAATGACTATAAAAAAATTTGGCCATCTGAACCATGGTCTCTTCTGTCACCAAGGATGACTCTGAAGTCCTAGGATTTGGGTAGGAGATTAGTGGCCTAGACTTCAGCTTGTTTTAACCTCAATTCAAACAAGCCTTAATGCTAACTTAATCACGCTAGTCTTTACTTCATCAAATGTGCTAAGTGTGATCGATCGCCATGATACTTTAAAGCCCCTTTAGTCGTCTGAAGCCATCTGAGCGAGTCGCCGCAGATTCAGCACATCGCTCATCTTACGAATGTGGGCCAGAGTACGCTCCAACTGGTTATGGTCCTGAATTTCGATTTCTAAGTCGATAATTGCTGGACGGCCCGGTGTGGTTTTCACTTGGGCACCTCGAACATTAATGCCCTGATCACTCAGACGAGAGAGCAGATCTTTCAACACACCCACCCGATCTAGCACTTCAGCTTGGATCTGAATGGGATAGGTTTGAGGACGACTACTGTTGTGGAGACTTTGGTTCCAACTGACTGGAATTAAGCGATCGCCTGGGATGTCCGCCAAATTGTGGCATCCTTGACGGTGAATGGAAATCCCCCGACTGCCCATCGTCACCACACCAATAATGGGTTCACCGGGTAACGGACTACAACATTTGGCAATACCATACACGAGTCCTTCCACTCCAATGATGGGTGATTGCTTACCAGGAGAGGAGACATAACGCGGGGTAGAGGATGGTAGCGGCAAGAGCCTTGTCGCTGCTTTTGTGGTCGTGGGTTCAGGCGCAGGAGCCTCAGTGAGCGACTGGTGAGCCTTAATTTCCTCCCGCAAGCGGTTGACCACCAGATTTAACGTGGTTTCGCCATAGCCCAAGGACACGAGCAGATCATCCACCGACTGATAATTACAGCGTTCTGCCGTTGCCCGCATCGGGTCCGACTTCAGCAGAGCTTCAAAGCCCTTCTTGCCCACTTCTCGCTCTAGCATATCTCGCCCCCGAGCCAGATTTTCCTCTCGGTGCGATCGCTTATACCAGTGGCGAATCCGATTTCGCGCCCCCGCCGACACCACAAAATTGAGCCAATCTAAACTCGGATGGGCATTTTTCTGAGTAATAATTTCAACAATATCCCCATTTTTGAGGATTGTATCCAGCGGTACAATTCGGTCGTTAATCCGGGCACCCGCACAATGATTCCCCACCTCTGTATGAATCCGATAGGCAAAATCCACCGGAGTCGCACCACGGGCTAGCCCCTTCACATCCCCCTGGGGGGTAAAGACAAAGACCTCGTCTTCAAATAAATCGATCTTGACATTATCCAAATATTCCTGGGCATCCTTCAAATCCGTCTGCCATTCCAATAGCTGCCGCAGCCAGGTAAACTTCTCATCCTCAGTAGACAAGTGAGCATGAAACGACCCATCTTCCTTATATTTCCAATGGGCAGCAATCCCATACTCCGCCACCTGATGCATTTCCATTGTGCGGATTTGCACCTCAATCGGTCGCCCCATTCTACCAATCACCCCCGTATGAAGAGACTGATAGTGGTTTGGCTTCGGCAACCCAATATAATCCTTAAAGCGACCTGGAATCGGTCGAAAGGCATCATGAACAATCGCCAGCGCCCGATAACACTCATCATTCGTGTTCACAATAATCCGCATCGCCGCCACATCATAGATTTGATGAAACTCCTTCTGTTGTCGTTGCATCTTGTCATAGATGCCGTAGAGATGTTTGGGACGACCACTGATTTCCGCACCCATGATCCCGGCTTGCTGCAGGCGCTCCTGCAACATCGAGCGAATATCCTCTAGGCGAGCTTCCCGATCCACCCGCTTCTCTGCAACCAATTTCTGGATCTTGCGATATTCTTCGGGTTCCAAATATTTGAAGGACAGATCCTCCAATTCCCACTTCACTCGACCAATCCCAAGGCGGTTGGCTAACGGAGCAAAGATGTCACGGGTTTCGCGGGAAATCCGACGACGTTTATGGTCTGGCAAATGCTCCAGGGTTCGCATATTGTGTAGCCGATCCGCCAGTTTAACCACAATCACCCGAATATCCTTGGCCATGGCCAAGAACATGCGTCGAAAGTTTTCAGCTTGGCTCTCTGTTTTGTTAGAAAAATTAATTTTGGAAAGTTTGGTGACACCATCCACAAGCGATCGCACCTCAGAGCCAAATCGTTCTTCAATCTCGGTTGGAGTGACATCCGTGTCTTCAACCACATCATGGAGAAATCCAGCTGCAATCATGGAGGGACTCCCACCCAAGTCCCGAATTAGCTCAGCGACAGCAATCGGATGTTGGATATAGGGTTCGCCAGAGGCCCGGTACTGACCTTGGTGTAATTCATAGCCGAACTCAAAGGCCCGACAAATGAGGACGTTGCCCCCCTCTTGATCCCCGCTATGAATAGCATCCGTGCCATCAATACCATTGCCCATCGCCTTATCCCTACTCTGTTGCTCGACCCCACAGACAAAGCGGATGGGACTCAGTTCCTCTGAGTCCAGGCCATGACGCTGGATCAGGCAGGAACTGAGCCAGTGAGGCATATCGATGTCTGTGGGAATAATGGGTGCTGTTGATACATTCATAGGGTTACTCAAAAAAAAAAGACCCCATCGGTAGATGGCACAAGATGATGTTGTTAATTTGGATGATTTTACGCTACCGGCTGGCCGATTGGGGACAATTGGGTTGTTACTGCTAGCCCATTAACCCCTGCATGATTAGTGCAGAGAAACGACTGGCAAAATTCCAGAGTTCCAACCAGGTAGTATGACCAAGCGATAGAATCCTCACCGTTGGTCCTTCGGAGGCCGATCATTAAACTTGATATGGGCCTACAAGGATTCCCATTACCATCACATAGATGGCAAAAATCTCTAGCTCAGGATTGAGCCATTATTAGAATTGTACCGTTATGAAGCGATGCACAAAAGCCTAATTTTTTCTAGACTGTATATAAACTTCTTCACGATACCAAGTCGAGATCCGAAAAAATATCCAAAAGCATAGAGAAGCTTTATTGGCAACCCCCATGCATTTGTTCATTTTTAGGTACTAGTACTAGCTGACCCTAGGACAGACATGGCCCACGCCAACCAATGGTCAACGTATTCCAACCAGAGCTAAGCGACTGTGTTACGCAATATAACTGCCGAAAGCAACCAGAGTGAGGCACTCATACAAGTAGGCCATTAGCATATGCCAGTAATTCGCGCCTGTCCGCCACATCTAGCAAATCTTCAACATTGACGTTCAGTATGGACATTCAGTGGGTGCAAAGATTTCGGTAGGTAAACCTTACGGTAAGACTTGCAATAATGCTTGAAATAACGAATGTATTAAGAGGGAATAAACATCGCCTGAGAGCATTGCCCCTAGACTAGAACGCGACCCTTGGATAAGAATAATCGATTAAAAACCAACCTATTATGTATCAGAGATTACAGCAAAAGCTGCAAAAAATCCAGGATTCAGTTCAAGCCGATCTAGATCGGCTAGTTACGGAAGGGCACCCTCAGGAGGACAGCATGGTGGCCAGGAATGGAGTGGGGATTTCCCCTCCGGGGGGAAAACAGGCTCCATCCCCCCAAGATCTGCTCCAAGCCTTTGCTGAAGTCAGGCAACTTTGGGTCCAACTTCAGGCTCAGCCGCAATCCCATTCTCGATGGCAGTCTCTTTGTACCGAAATTCACAAGCAGTTGCGGTTGGCAGAAATGGATGTGCAGTTTTGGGCAGCGGCACGCCAGTCGAAGACTGCCCTACGTCGGGGACAACAGTTGTGCGATCGCCTCTCCACCCTTATCAACTATTGCGATGCCGGGATTAAATTAAACCAGCAGAGTAGCAGTGAGGCGAATGCCGATATGTTACCTTAGCTGAGTCTAACCAGTCATGAGGCAATACGGATGGCGCAGGGACCGGGGCAAGACAGCCCAGAAGTAACGTCTATTTATACCGATGGTGCGTGTTCGGGAAATCCAGGGCCAGGGGGATGGGGTGCGATCGCCTACTTTTCCGATGGTCAAGTTCATGAAATGGGTGGATCTGCAAAGGAAACGACGAATAACCGCATGGAACTTCAGGCTGCCATCGAAATTTTGCAATGGTTTACCGCCAGCCCTCAAAAAACGCCTCCCACCCTATATATCGATAGTAAATACGTCCAAGATGGCATCACAAAATGGATCAAGGGTTGGAAGAAAAAACAGTGGAAAACGAGTGCCGGGAAACCTGTGCTCAATCAAGATTTGTGGAAGCAACTCGATCAGGCACTACAAACGGTCAATACCCAACTAAGTAGTCCGCTACGGTGGCAATATGTTAAGGGCCATGCTGGTAATACGGGAAATGAGCGGTGTGATGCGATCGCCCGTGGATTTGCCCAAGGTCGCCCCCCAGCCCTTGCGGTCGTGCCCTCCTGGAAAGCCCGTTCTGCCAATGTTCCTCCACCAATGGTTCAAAAAAATGGCGGACTTGACGGCGCAATAGACAACTCCCAAGCTAGTTTGCCCGATCCGGTTCAACCTATTCCGGTCCACTCTATTCCAGTCCACTCTATTGCCCCCGATGTCTCCCCTCGCCCCGAGGTATCCACCATGAGTCAACCCATCCAGGCAGCACCTCCGGGTGCTAATTCCCCCAATCAATCCGCCCAGGATATCGTGAATTCCATGACTGATTTGCAATCGACCCCGCTCCAGACCCCACTCCAGCAAATGATTGATCGGTTGCGAGTGGCGGATGAACTCGCAACCCACGGCTTTTGGGTGACGACAGCAGAACTGGCCCACGTCGTGGAACTGAGTGCGAGTACAATCAATGGGAAGGGCGATCGCTGGCTCTGGCGTAACTGGTCCATTGTGCGAGTCCAGCAAGAAAGCAGTCCCATTCTCTGGCAACTCTCTCGCATTGACTGATGCAGCTTAACCTTGGCCTAACCTTGACGCTAGATGGCCGGGAAACTTATAGAACTCGCAAGCTAGGTGACAGGCTAGGTGACAATTTAGATGACAGTTTAGGTGACAGATACTAAAGTTCACATCGTATAGAGTCACTCCTTACCCTAGTATAAATAAATAACTATAAAAAATAGGATTAATAACAAACTAGAAAGTATTCTTTGCCAATGAGGTGAATGCGCCCCCGTACAATTAGGGTATTCATCACCTTAGGTTGAATAGGTTGGCTTGATTGCGTTTATTTTTGAGGACATGACGAATGCCACAGGCAGTAGGATCATTAGAGACTAAAGGGTTTCCCCCCGTATTGGCCGCCGCAGACGCGATGGTTAAGGCTGGGCGAGTTACGCTGGTTAACTATATTCGAGCTGGCAGCGCCCGGTTCTGCATCAACATTCGTGGAGATGTTGCCGAGGTGAAGAGGGCAATGGCAGCAGGGGTGGAAGCCGCCCAAAATGCGCCCGGTGGCGTACTGGAAACGTGGGTTGTCATACCCCGTCCCCATGAGAACGTCGTCGGGGTATTACCCATTGATTTCACTGAGGATGTGGAGGTGTATCGTCAAGCCGTAGAGGAACCAATCATTATGGGAAGCAATGCGGCCAGTTTGCCTGGAAGTTGATTGCTTGGGGATCTGACAGCAAATCTCACCCTTGTCCGCAGCCTTCAGCTTTTCCCCACCTTGGTATCCAGATTCTAAAGTGATTTCCGAGAAAAAACATACTGCTGTAGAGTGTTGTAAGCGTCAGCGTAACACACTGCAGGTTGGTAACTTCCTTTCAAGAAATCGCCTCAATCAACTAGAGAACATCTTCCGACAGACCTCTAAAAAAAGGATAGGTATTTTCCTTAGATACCCCTTTTTTAGAGGTCTGCTAGCTTGATGAGGCTCATCTCAAGCCGTCTCTAACCAGTCAAAGATCCGATCAAGCTGCTCAAGCGTGATTAATCCATATTGCCAAAGAATCATCGGCAGTGGTCCCGGATCTTGCTGGCTATGGCGTAAGGCAATCCCAATCGAGGACGGAGCAATGGATAGCTCATCCTGGAGAAAACTGACAAACTTTGCGTATGTTGCCGGGGTCATAAACTCTTCACCTCCTCGTATCCACTAATTCAAAATTTACGTAACACAAGATGAACTAACACAAAACAAATATGTAGCCCTGTCACTATTTCACTGGCACCACCCTTCATTTCGGATAGCACCCAGAACTTATAAGTTTGTGACGGACTAACCAACCATAAAGCTCTCAACTGAAAGATATCTTAATGGGAGGTTAGATATGATGGGTCAGGTTGTTGGCCAGTCTAGAATCTGACTATCTATGGTTGCAAGAGTCTGCAGCAAGGGCCAAAGAAACAGACAATTGAGTATAAATACTGAATACATATATAGTACTGTATTCGATATCCTGACAGCCCTAAGTAGTCTTTATCGTTAAGGTCATCTGATGCTATTAAAGACCCCTCACTCGACTTTAGCGTCCGCAAGAGTACCTTATTTTAGCGGTCAAAAGAAGAACCGATCTGTACATCTTCAGTATTTTCCTGAAGCAATCTCTAAAATTTATGACCTATTCATGAAATATTATTGTGTTATGTCAATATTTGCTCTGAAAGACGTAACAATGTGACGGGTTTTGCCTACAGTCCTCCCTTTGGCTAACCTCCTCTGTCAGAGTACTATGTCTGGGCCGTATTCCTATGTGAAAAGATAAGACTCTGGAAGCATGCCCATTAAAAAAGTGCGTTACTTAGACGTAACACACTCTGTATGTCTTTTTCTGCTTATGTCTTTTTGAATGTCTCCTCTTAAAAGGAAATTTTCATTCGTTATAGGTGGTGGCGGGGAGCGGATTTGAACCACTGACCTTCGGGTTATGAGCCCGACGAGCTACCAGACTGCTCTACCCCGCGTCGTTTTTTCACTTTACCCATCATAGCAGACTTCTGACCAAGTTTGCAAGCAGATTTACGAGAAAGTTAGTCGAGAACACGCCGATCAACGACAACATATATCCGACGGGGGCAACTTTGGCTCTGGATCTAGATCCCCACTAGCTCTCCTCCCACTTCTAGGCGGGTAAATTTACCCAATGACACGAAACTCTCTTCCAAAGTTTCTGTGGCGATGGGACTAAGCCACCCAAGTTGCTTAATCAGATGGATCGCAACGGCATGTTTGGCTCGCTTGGCTCCATCTCCCACTTTGATGGCCATCCCCAAACCTTGGCCAACTTTGGCAAGACACTGGATGCCTTCTGCGCCAGACTTACTGACCAGTTCGCCCTCCGCTAAGCGCATGACTTCAGTGTCGAACTGACCCTCACCACACACCAGCATCGGGTGCTGGGTCATGGCTCGGATAATTCGCTCCATACCCAGGTTGTCGCCCGACGATAGTTTGGCGTACAGAGTGGCTAGTTGGCGGAGTTGCAACAGGTATGTGGGGACTCCACAATCGTCGTGGGCACTGATAAATTCTTGGGGAGGCATACCCAACAGTTCGGCAACTGTGTCTAAAATGAGGGTCTGCACAGGATGATCTCGGTGCATGTAAGTGTTGAGCGACCAGTTACGTTGCTGACATATGGCTAGCATTCCAGCATGTTTTCCAGAGCAGTTATATCGTAATGCATTATCCTGATCCGGAGGAATTGGGCAGGTGAGCAAGGCGGGATCAACGTTACTGCGCCAAAGAATATTAAAGGCTTGACGGGCGTGGGTAATACTGCCCCGATGGGAGCTACAAATGATCGCGAGATCCTTGTCCGTTAAACCAAAACGCTCCATTGTGCCAGTTACTATGACCGCTAGGGCTTGAAAAGGTTTGAGAGCAGAGCGGACAAAGAGGGCATGGTCTGGATCGCCTGCAATGGAGAGGACTCGTCCTTTGTCATCACAAATGACGGCATGAACAGAGTGAACAGACTCTGTGATTCCTTCCCGTAACATCTTGACGGAAAAAGTAGCGCTGTGTGAACGTTTGCCCCTATTCATTGACTTACCCCATGAAGAACCATACAAGACTACCGATTCCGAGGAATCCTAAAATTACGCCGAACACTTTGCGGAGCCGCACGAGGATGGGGGTGACCTGGTAAGTGGCGATGAGGCGATCGCGCTGGGCCACCTCATCAGGCTTTTGCCAAGTTTGACCATCATACCAACCAGACTCTTCATAGATGACAATATCGTTGGTGAGGCGATCGCGAACATACCGCCATCCCAAGTACAGACGAATCAACAATAAGACTGGGATAACCAGTGCTCCACCTGCAGCACTCAGGCTAAATTGCAGGGGATACTTGTGAATTGGAAAGCTAGCCGCCGCAATCGGACCAGAGAACAACCATGAAAGGCCCCAGATAATCACTATCGGTCTTAAGAATCTAAACCACTGAGCACAGGCCCAACCAAAGAACCAGGATTTCTTTAGATACTCATACTCTTGGACAGGGCGCTGTTATAAAGGAACTGGTCAAGTCAGCATAACAACACGATTCATACAACACGATACGTCCTTACAGTTACCTTTACTTTACGTTAGATGGAGAGATCGTGCGATCGCATGTGGTGGTCCTCAGGGAATGCTTTGACCCATGAGTTAGCGCTAGCTAATGTGGTGCGAGCAATGAAGCTACATCAACCTGCTCTGCGTGACCCCAAAATGCCTCTAGTTTGTAGAACTCCCGCTCTTTAGGTAGAAAGATATGGATGATACTGTCACCGTAATCTAGCAACACCCAGCCGCCATCATTGAGACCCTCAACTCGATAGGGCGTGCGCTGAAGATTTTCCTCGACTTGATCCTCAACGGTTCGGGCGATCGCTCGAATCTGGGCGTTAGAGAATCCAGTCACCACAACAAAATAGTCCGCTAGATAGGAGACATCAGCAACATTCAGAACAGTGATATCCGCCGCTTTGCGATCGTCTGCCGCTTTGACCATTTCTGCAACTAAGGCTAACTCTTCCCCCACCGATGCAGAAGAAGAGTTAGAAGAGTCCTGTAATGATTGCTGTTGAGATGGTTGGCTCTGAGATAGCTGTACCGACGGAGAAAGAGCAGTACGGGATTGATCAACCATTAATGATGACATACCTCACGATAACGAAAAGAACTAGGGTGATGCATCGCTTACACGAAGGCGTATGCCCCTTTATTCTACTCGTTCGCTCTCAGAAGGGGAGGAGTCTTAGCGCTTTTTAAAAGATAAGGGAAATCACGACGTTGCCACGTCATCGGATGGGTGGGATGCTCGAAGGGTTCGAGGGCGAACAGAGTTTTCTAACGGACGGATGTTGGAAAAGCCAACAGGGGCAGGGGTCGGAACCGAGCGTCCTTGGCGCTCCAACACGTCAATGAAGAGTCGCTCATAGCGATTTATCGCCTCTTCAAAGGAGTACTGCTCAAGGGCATGTTGCCGCCCTTGTCGGCCCAAAAGCTCTGCCTTGCGAGGATTTTGATAGAGATCCAGGATCGAATCGGCCAAGGATTGAGGGGATTCGGGTTCCACCACCAAGCCGCCACCACTGCGACGGACCGCGTCAGCCGCCGTACCAGCTAGGGGCACTGATGCAATGATGGGGCGACCACTGGCCAGTAAGACTTGAGTCTTTGAGGGCATATTGAATGAGACCACGTTGGCTTTTTGGACAATTAAGCCCACGTTAGCCGCAGCCAGCATTTTGGGGAACACTTCTCGCGGCTGAAACTCCAGTAGCCTAACATTGGTGGTGCCTAAATCCTGACAGGTTTGCTCTAGGGTGGCGATCGCTTTTTTCTCTCCTACCACCACAAAGACGATATCGGGGATGTGGCTCAACTGTCGAGCCGCATGAATCACGGTATCCAGCCCTTGGGTTAAGGCGATATTGCCCGAATACATCACCACAAACTTATTCTCTAAATGGTGGGTTTTCCGAAATGAATTGCCCTCATGAGGGAGCGGTGCTATCTCATGCACATCCACCCAATTGGGAATGCACGTCATTTTGTCAGATGGTACCCCTTTCTTCAGAAGATTTTTCGTAAATCCATCCGTAATGACACTGATAGCAGTGGCGCTAGAATAGGCAAATCGCTCTAGTGCTTCAAAAACACGAATGGCCATCTTGTTTTTAATTAAGCCCACCTGAATCGCGGCTTCAGGCAAAATGTCCTGGAGACTCAGCACAACGGGACAAGCATAGAAAAGGCCCAGCAATGCCGCAGGAACACTGACGGGAAGGGGGGGAACCGTGAGGAGAATAATATCGGGCTTCCAACCTCGTAGGGCTTGAACAATACTTGTGACCACAAAGCTACCATCCAACAACATTCGGGCAATGAGTCCCGGCTTTGGCTGAACCCATACATAACTGCGCTGAATGATGACCCCATTTTTCTCTTCTTCAAGGAAGAATTTTCCTTGGTAGTCATCATAAATTCGCCGCTGTGGATAGTTGGGCATTCCAGTAATCACCCGTACTTGATGTCCCCGCTTTACCAAGCCTTCTGCCAATTGAGTCATCAGAGGGGCAATCCCGATGGGTTCTGGATGGTAGTTATAGGAATAAATCAAAATACGCATAGGACGTGTTCCCCTAATAATCTGTAATAAGAAAGTTGGTGGAAGTAGAAAAGATGCGTGGCTAACATCAACTCTATCTAAGAAAATAACGCAAATTATAGTCTTGTTTGCTCATAGAAAACACGGATATTTCTGGAGAGAGAACCTTACATTTCTAGAACAAAACCGATGTATCCCTATAATTACGTAATTTTGCTTTTTGTTGGGTTAGGCTGGCGCAAACCCAACCTACGGTAGAATCAGTCCGGGCTTCATTTCAGCCTGGGTTAGGTTTGCATTGAGAATGTGAGAGTGATGAATTGAGAATGATGAATTGAGAATGATGAATTGAACTTACTATTTCAACTCATCATTCTCTCAAAGTTTTTTCATTAATATTCTGGACAATCTCAAGACTGAAATTCTATCGAGACATAGACCAGAATCCATTACACCTTCTTTAAGATTTAATTCCTAGTCCTTAAATCCTCTATGGGGGAAAATACGGACCTTTTGTGCCTAGACGGGCATTTCCCCGACGCTGTACAATGGGGGCATCAATATTGAGCGACTATTACCAATCTATTTGCCCATCGGCTTAATATATTGCCAGCCCATCAAAATCCAAGACAGCTCGCCCTCCAAGGGCTACAACGTGTGCAACGGGGGACATTTGCAGATGTGGCCCTCGACCAAGTGCTGCATTCATCTACTCTGGATCAGCGCGATCGCCGTTTAGTCACAGAACTGGTGTACGGCAGTATTCGGCAGCAGCGAACCCTGGATGCGTTAATTGCTCAATTTTCCCAGAAATCGAATCCGAAATATCCGGTAAATCTACAGTTGATTTTGAGACTAGGGTTTTATCAACTGCGCTATTTGAATCACATTCCGCCTTCCGCTGCGGTGAATACTACGGTTGAGCTTGCCAAGACCAATAAACTGAGCGGGTTTAATGGCTTTGTCAACGGGATCTTGAGGCAATATCTGCGGGTTCAAGCCCAACACCGAAGCGAGTCAGATGCTGGGGACATGGCAGACCCGCTGAAGTTGCCCGATAGTCCCGTGGATCGTTTGGGAATCTTGCACAGCTATCCAAATTGGATTGTGGCAGCGTGGTTAACCATGCTTGCGGCTGAGGAAGTCACCCAGATCTGTGAATGGTTCAACCAACCCCCTGCCATTGATCTGCGGGTTAATCCTCAACAAACCTCCGTTCAGGTGGTCGAGGCCGCCCTCCAGTCTGCAAATCTTGCCTGTACGCGGGTGAATGGTCTTCCCCATGCCTTGCGATTACTAGAACGACCCGGACAGATCCAGGCTCTGCCCGGTTTTCAGGAGGGGTGGTGGTCCATTCAAGATGCCAGCGCCCAGTTAGTTGGCTATTTGCTAGACCCTCAACCTGGAGAGACCGTGATTGATGCTTGTGCGGCACCGGGGGGGAAAACGACTCACATTGCTGAATTAATGGGGGACGAAGGGACGGTTTGGGCCTGCGATCGCAACCGTTCTCGTTTGCGGAAGGTGACCGAAAATAGTGGCAGGCTGCGTCTGACCTCGATCAAGACCCAAGTTCGGGACTGCTCGATTGGCGATGGCAGAGTGGATGATCTGGATCAGGGCGCGATCGCCACAGGACCAGAGCCAGAAATAGCCGATCGCGTGTTGGTCGATGCCCCTTGTTCCGGGTTAGGAACCCTGCACCGCCATGCCGATGCCCGGTGGAGACAAACGGCAGAAGGGATTGAGAAACTGGCCCACCTCCAGTCACAAATTTTAGAGCAAGCCGCTGGTTGGGTTAAACCGGGGGGCACCCTCGTGTATTCCACCTGTACCTTGTTGCCCCAAGAAAACGAAGGGGTGGTGAGGCGATTCCTGGACCATCATCCCCAGTGGCGACTCAGCCCTCCTGAGAATCAGTCCCTTTTTATCCCCTATTTGCGTCCAGAAGGATGGCTCACCGTTTGGCCACACCAGCACAACATGGATGGATTTTTTATGGCTAGGCTCAAGCGGGACTGACATTCCAGTCCCTAGCTGACCCTAAAGATGCTGCTCCTGATACGGTCGAAGAATGGGAGAAGAAATCTTAACTCTCTTCACCACTCTTGGTTTGAGAGCTGATGCTTTCACTCAAATCGGGGATGTTGTCGGGGCGCTGCGCTCCTTCCCATCCGGCAGGACGCTTGGAGTTATACCAAGCCAAGGAGCCAATTCCCACGGCGGCAATGAAGCCAACTACATAAACCAATATAAAGTACCAGGGAAAACTTGGCCCTGAGGCTGTCATTTCCATAAGCAATGTATACATGATGCTTGTCTCCCTATCTATCTGTATGGGTGAACGGTGTCTATCATCTATGACTAGCATACAAAAACTATGACCGTTTACGGGACCAGTGCCGGGAATTGCCAAGAAATAGGCTCATGAGCGTCCCGATCCTGTCGTAGTGCCCACACTACAATGTTGGGTTCGCCTAAACTACCGAGTAATAGTGAAGCGATTGGACAGGATCGATGTGCCACCATCTTGCAATTGATTCGCAATAGTCAATATTATTGCGAATTCCCCACTTTTTCGCTAGTATGACTAGCAATAAGAATTAATTATTGCAAACCAATGGGCACTCTGGGGGAATTCAATGGCTTCTTACACCGCAACTGCGTTAAAGGCGGAGCTAAACGAACGAGGGTGGCGGATGACACCTCAACGGGAAACCATCTTGACCACCTTCCAAAACTTGTCAGAGGGAAGGCACCTGAGTGCGGAGGAATTGTGTGAGATGCTGAAAGAGAAGGGGGAAAATGTCAGCCTTTCCACTATCTACCGCAATCTCAAGTTGATGGCCCGTATGGGGATCTTGCGGGAATTGGAATTGGCAGAAGGCCAAAAGCGCTACGAGATTAACCAACCTGCTCCCCACCACCATCACCATCTGATCTGTGTCCGTTGTAATAAGACGATCGAGTTCAAGAATGATTCGGTGCTGAAGGTTGGCGCAAAAATGGCGGAGAAGTCGGGGTATCAATTGCTCGATTGCCAATTGCTGATCCATGCGGTTTGTCCGTCTTGTCAGCGGTCGATCATGCCTGTGTAGAGGCTAGGGACTTGTTCAAGAGTAAAGTCATAGTCAATCTAGTTGCTATTAGCTGGCGAAATATGGAGCAGGGTACAGCGATTTGCTTTGAACAGGTCGCTATACGATTCTGTCGGGACTCCACGAACGGCGAGATGGAATGGCCTGCCTAGATACTTATCAAGCCCGGAGTCGTCGTTTCCGTGAGATAGGCTTTGATAAGCAAAACGTGTTCAATCTTTGGTGATCTATTGAAATTGCTCCTCTGTATTCTAGAAACAGCGGCAGCGATCGCTCTGGCTTCTCTAGACAATCTGCATCCTGTGGAGTAGAATGCAGTTAGATCCCTAAGCTTTCAATGTTACTATCGTTAAGTGAGTTCGCGATCGCAATTCCCTGCTTCATGGAAATGAGCCAATCACTTAGTTTTTATACAAATAAGTTATAAGTATCTTACAGATATATTAGGATTAGGATAAAGTATTTACCGAGTCTTCCAGCTTAGATAGAAGGCTTTCTTGCTGGGTTAAGTAGATCATTTCTCTTCACTAAATGGTTAAGACTAGTAAGCAATAGTCAAGTTAACATTCAGTTCTTAACCTGTCTCTTAT
>JBFRWC010000467.1:0-4557 GCA_051439365.1 Leptolyngbyaceae cyanobacterium | reverse complement strand
GGCATAGGCGGGCTGCCCATCACGCAGGGCCAGACCGTTGAGGTGACAACGGTCTTCGGCCACCAGTTTGGTAATAAAGGCAGGCTGCCCAATCGGTTCAAAGCTATAGTCAGGGCTGAGGCGAGCGAGACAGCTAAAGTCCGTGTTGACAAACAGCAACTCCCCGTTGCCATCAATCACCACATCATGGACATTGAGGTCGCCGGTGGTGTGGGCGGTTTTGGGAACGTAGAGGCGATCGCATCCATTGCGTGATTCCCCCGGAGCCAGTAGATTGTCAAACTGCCAGAGCTGGTAGCGGGTACTCATATAGAGAGATTCGCCCTGGGCAAAAAGCCCCATGGGTTTATCAAACAAGCGTTCGTGGAGCTTCAGCGGCCCATTATCCTGAGCACTGACGAAGAACAAGCGGTTCGTTTGGTAGGTGGTAAACCCCAAGCTCAATTGCTCCTGATTCAGCCAACCACCGAACTCAGGTGACACAAAAATCCCCAAACCGGGCTGCGATCCTTCGCCCGGGGTGGCGTTGCGCGATCGCTGAGCTTGTCCATGTTGTTCGCTTTGTTCAAACTGTCCCCTACCGACTCCATCTTGCATATTGAGCACCCTCACCTTGTATAGGTAAATTCGTTATAAATAAATTCGCCATATTTCAAGGCCAAAATCTATCGTAGAATTCCGAAACCATCCTTCTAATTCGCAGGGTATACTCTCAAGTCCCACTGCTCAGGTCACTTTCCCAACCCATAGCAGCGGCACATCCCTCAAAGAAAAGGCCAATCTCCAAACTAACTTAGGAATAACGAAATGCCTGTCTCTCATCGTCTTACTGATTGGGTTTAGTGTCCCATTCTGAGAGCGATCGCCCTCGGAATGACGCCTTAGGACACCTTCTTAGAAAGGAATGACCACCTACGCTTCCATAAATATTGATATCGTGAACAGGACCACGGTTGCACGAGGTTCAGTAAACCCACTTAAGAGTATCGCAGTGGCAGATTATTTATGCGATAAGCCCCTCAGGAAATTTACTGGGTCTTCATCAGTTTATGTGAATTAAATAAATTATCGTGACTCATCGATTTTTTGTAGTATCAGGCGATCGCTTACACTCTCCTGGCTGCTCAAAACATGATGGAGGAATGATACAGAGGCGGGACATAGAGGGGCGATCGCCCTTGATCTGGAAAAACCCTGGGGCCTATGATCAACCAGGGTTTCCAAAACCGGGATACCCTGGAATGGTAGTCCCCTTCAGGACGTGTCAGGAGCACAGACCCGTTGTATCGGTGTCAGGAGTGCGAACGAATTCTGCGTCGATCACTCGTAGCCATGGTCCTGATGCATTCCAGTATCCCGTCACCCTAATCACCGCTCCACCCATCCATTGCTCAAAATCGTCATTAATCTTTGGACTAAGGGTGATCAATGGCATGATCACTGGCAAAGACTGGAGTAAAGGTGACGACTGGGTCAGTGATGTTATTGAGGCAGATATCGTTGAGGCAGATATCGTTGAGGCAGATGTCACTGGAGCATAGGAGAACCCACTGGCAGTGGGGTTAGAACGATCTAAGCTGTAGCGGTGTTCGGCAACGTGTGTCAAAGTTCCCATGAGATGCTGAATGAGTTGAGGGGCTGGGGGGGCTGGACGCAATAACCTTTGATCCAGTTCCAGGTCCAAACCGGGCACCTTGCCATCTTTGGGCACGTCTCCTTGGTTCAGGTAATACTGTTGCCAGTGAAACCAGTCAGGATGGTGGGGGGACAGATTGATCAAAGGCATCACGGCAGCAGGTGCGATCGCGTCCTCCAATAACGCATTTTGGAGCGATCGCACCGCCAACTCCCTGGGCTGAACGTTTGCCTCAATACATAGCGCTGCCGCCATTCCCGCCGCCTGTCCCAGATTCATCACCAAAGGTTGTAACCGAGTGGCCCCATTAGCGAGGTGAGAGACAGCAATATTTTTTTCGCAGACTAACAGTCCGTCCACGGTTTCGGGCACTAAACAGCCATAGGGTAGAGTAAACGGGGTTCCGGTCCAACGCCCACCCCAGTGCATGGATTTGGGCGCGAGTTGGAGCAGATGGGATTCGGGAGCAGGATAATGGTGATCGTTGGCGTAGTTGCCGATGGCGATCGCCTCCACTGCTCCCGCTAAATTTCTCGGTAGTGGGGCAACACAGCCATCAGGTTGAGGCAAAATGTCTGTTTCTGTCACTGTTGTCAGACCGACCAATCGCCGACTTTCCCGATAGTAAGGATGTAGTGCAAAAGCCCCTCCTCCCAAACTGTTCGCAACCGTGGGAAAAGTATCAGAAGCCAATCCGTAACGTCGGCCCAACTGGGTTTGAAGATGACGGGCAAAGGCTTGACTGTACCACCGGGCTTCCTGCAAGAAGGCTTGACGGGCCGAGGCCGATTGCACCAGCCGATTCAAATCCACACCGTAATCATTCCCCTCTTGGGGCCAGTTGATCATGAAGCGATCGCCTGGAAGTCGTCCATAGTTGAGAAATTGGGCTGCACCATAGCCCTCCCAAGCACCAGAAAAATCAGGAAGGGCATCCAGAGACGATAGGGGAATCTCCTCAGATTGAGTTGACTCGCCAAAATCCTGCATCACCACTACCCAAGTGGGCAGTTGTACCGGATAGGTTTGAGGCAACGGATGCAACTGTAGCAGGGCACTGGGTTCCTGACTGGCCTCATCCCAACCCCAGCGGTAAGGCACATCAGCGAAAGCCAACAGATCGCCCAATTCGGTCCCATCAAGAATAATCTTGGCCTGGATTTGTACTTCATCAAAGGTCACGCGGGTGAGGCGATCGCCCTGCCGTTCTACCGCTCGTAAACATTGTCCCGATATCCAGTGTAAATTGGGCAACTCCTTCACCCACTCCGTCAAAATCGCAGCTCCCACGCGGGGAGCATAAGTAAAACAACTCACCCAGCCGTGATCAACGCCTCCTAACTGCCGCTGCTGAACGGCGCGAATAAACTGACCCCATAAGCCCGTCTGCCATACCTCTAGCTCATTCCCATCAGGCGCACTAACCCCAGCCGTCGTCAGCATTCCCCCCAACCAGGCATACTCACTGACCAACGTCACTTGGGTGTGGGTGTCAGCACCTCGACGAGCCGCTTGAATCGCCGCCACCGTGCCCCCGGTTCCCCCGCCAACAACGAGGATATCAGTCGTCAATGTATTCATCCAAGTTTGTGAGTCCAACCGAGCTGGTTGCCATCGTCAATCAACATCGTATTACGACATCGTATGCCGTCTTACGCTGCAAGATCAACCTATTTGAGTTGCGACTGTCCCTACCTTCGATCCTCCTCCAGAGTAAATTTTCTGTATTAATAGCTACAAAAAATAAGTAAAGTGCTACATTGGCAATAGAGTTTGTATTTGAAGGATCAAGAGTCAATGTTTCCAATAAACAGAAAACGGCATAGAATTCGGGTGGCGACTGCCAGGGCACATCGTGCAACTCTCCGACAGCATCTGCAACACCGTATGGAGATAGCTCGTTCTAAGGGCGATGAAAGTTTAGTTCATCAGCTCGAACAAGAAGCACGATATCTTAGCTGATGCCTCATAGCCCCCATCACTACACTGCAAAGGGGATTACCCCTCCTCAATTAAATATGCTTGCCTCTAACTGAATCCAACTACCATCGCTCTCTCCACCCCACACGATGGCGCAACGCCCCTCCAATAGGAGTATCGTCCCCCAACTCCATCACCTCATCCAACGCAATCGCTCCTCCAGATAAACGCAATCTTCCTCTCAACTTCATCGCCTTGTCGAAAGCAATTTCACCTGATGCGATCGCTCTCTCAACTCCATCACTTCATCAAATGCGATCGCCCTCTCCACCCCAACGCGATCGCCCCATCTCCATTCCTTCATCAAACGCGATCGCCCCTCTCCACTCCCCGACTGAGGTGAAAAGTTTGCCATAGCGATCGCTAAAATAAACCACTGCATACTCCGATAGTAGATAGACCAACAACTACCTATTTCTTCATGCTTGCCGACCAAAGTCCAACCGTTCGACAAAGGCTTGATGTTCAGGAGAGGCGATTCCTTGTTGCACCACTTCTAGTACTTGCGCTATCTGATTCGCCAGCAATGCATTTACAGGCAGCCATAGCCCTGGAAACACCTGACTGCGGATAACACCATCAGCATCGGGCGATAACAATTGATACTCTCCATCAACCAGCCCAAACCATTCAAATTGATTTTCGTAGGACTGCCAGATTAAGTATTCCAATACGCCGTTGCGTCGATAGGCTTGCTTTTTACCACCCGTGTCAATGGCAACACTACTGGCCGCAATTTCAACAATGAGTTCAGGTGCGCCCTCAATATAGCCATCACTGCTCAGTTGGGTTTGGCCTCCCACTGCCGATTCGATAAACAGTACCGCATCGGGCTGGGGTTCATTGTCCCAATCCAGCCGCACAGTGGGTTCAACACTCAAATCAACTCCAGGGGTCAGTGCCTGATAAATTCCCAACCAGGTCATGACACGGCTGTGGGG
>JBFRWC010000466.1:0-13388 GCA_051439365.1 Leptolyngbyaceae cyanobacterium | reverse complement strand
CGATCGCTTCCCTGCATCCGTTAAGACCTATCCGAGTTATCGCCCAGTTATGGCTGGACAATAACCCCTTAAACATCCTGAAGAACATCAGGGTTATCGCCCGACTGATTGACGATGCCCGATTGATGATTGCCCGATTTATTTACGATACACCCGCCCCCGCCATTGAATGGAGCGTTGAAAGGTAGACAAGGCAATCCGGACAACGGCAGCAGGGTCCGCAAAAGGGGCGAGCCAAAAGCAGAGAGCCGGGGAGAAGCGCTGCTGGGGCCATTCGTAGGAATTGGCGATCGCCACCTGCATTCCAAGACGAATCAAGACCAAGAAACCGTTGAGGGCGATCGCTCCGGCTAACATCGGTGTTTCAGCCCCAACCTCCCATGCCAGCCCCAGCAGCCCCAGCAGTGGTAGTGGTGCTCCCTGAGTTGCGACTAACAGCCACAAATCTTGCCACTGCTGGCCCGGAGAGGCCGCATCCTTCAAATCGAGCGAACGGCCCCACCCATTCCAGGTATCGGCGATTCCCTCATACATGCGCACGCTGATCACGTCGGCTCCATCCAAAAAGCCAACCCGAAAGCCCTGTCGCGCTGCTTCTCGCGCCAGGGTCACATCATCACAAAACGAACTCGCAGCACAACTGTACCCATCCAACTGGGCTAAGACTGAGCGTTGGGACAGAAAACACTGGCCATTGGCCATCACCCGTTCCGGCTCTGACTCCAAGACCCCTGCCGAATCAAAGCGATAAATTAAGGTCATCAATAGGGCAGGCTGAAGCCACCATTCTCCTGGGGTTTCTAGCTTAAACCGGGGAGACAACGATACAATGTCGTACTCCTGACGCTCCGCTTCAGCCAGCAGGCTAGCGACTAACCCAGGCTGAGGAAAAGTATCAGCATCGACCCCTAAGACCCAATCGCTTCTGGGATGGCTTCGGAGAAATCCAGTATGGAGTGCCCAAGGGCGGCCTACCCAACCGGGCGGGAGCGGATCATCCGTGATCAGGCGAATGCGGCTGTCCTGTTGAGCGATCGCGTCCACCAAGGCTTGGGTGCCATCCGTAGAGCGACTATCCACCACTAAAATTTCAACGACCTCTGGCCCCTGCTGACTCAAACCTGCCAAGCACGGACCAATACGGTGAGCTTCATTCAAGGTTGGCACCACCACACTCACCTTGGGAGCCAAGGGTGGAGAATAATGTAGCCCCTTCAGTTCTTGAGGAGGGGCTTGCTTCAGTGATTGATCATCAGAGGAAAGCTTGGGCTGGATCGGAGGAGTGCGGGTCGCCCCTTTCATCAGCCGAGCCAAGAGCAATAGTATCGCTGGAAGCTGCAACGTCAGCAGCCCCAGGGAGATAGCACCCCAAAAAACTGACAATGAAGACACTTAAACCTTCCCTTGGCTTGGGACTGCTATTGGTCCAAAATCACCCGCAGCACCTTGCTCCGCTGGGGATTCCGAGACCGTCAATTCCATAGCGTTAAGTCGCTCAGTCCAAAGGTTTGCCCGCTGATACAACCAGATCGAGGGCGCAATCCCCAACAAAATTCCCAGAAGAATGGGGGGATAAATACCGCCGTGAATGCTGATTAGGGTGGCGAAGGCGAAGTTACCGAGATAAATCACCAAGGGCACGTCCAACGACATCTGTTGCAACTTGCTAGCACTCCGCTGCCACAGGATCGCTGCGATCGTCATGAACACGGCACCGGTCCCAAACCAACCTGCAAAATTTTGATACGGCATCCCGAAGAAGGCACCTGGTACTTCCCAGGCCCAAAATGGCATGGTGGTTTGGCTCATCGCTGGGTCTAGCACAAAATCCCAGGAAGTCAGCAAAATGGCTCCAGTGGCCACAGCCGCAGGGATGCGCCACCGACCCAGAGGCGCAAACCCCCGGTAAGCCAGCAGGTAAGAGCTAATGCCCATGTAAAACCAGGACAAGGGAATGGTGAATGGGACCAACCCCGCAATCTTGTAGCCCAGCCCAGAGAGATAGTGGTAGTGGCCAAAGGGGAATCCCGTGCTGGTCCCCGTTAACTCAGCCGTCAGGGATACGAGGATAGCGGGGAGAACGAACGCCAGCCAACCGCCGAGGCCCAAATTACGATAGGTGTAGAGTGAAACCGCTGCTGCGCCAGCGATCATGTACACCGCTCCCCCACCAGCCATAGACCACTGAAACGCTGTCTGCCCAAACTCTGAGAGGCCCATGATAAATTCTGGATGGGGCAGCACGAAGAGAAGTCCAGCTAGCCCAAAAACCAATGAGGCAATATGGATAGCCAAACAACTGCGCTGCGCGATCGCCAGTGTTTTCATAATGTCACCGTGAATTGTAAACATAATTTACGATACACTACATTATGTTATAGAAATGCAAAGATGCTGACCTCTAAAATAATGTAGAGCACTAAAAGCTTACTACCAACTGTGAAGTTGAGGACACAGGACAGTATCTTTTGAGGAGAGAAGTAAGCGGCCTAGGAAATGACTACCTCAGTCACTACCACAGAACTAAAGTATGGGGCGATCGGGCATGAGACGGATGAGATGACTTGGCGTACGGTGGTCAGAGCGCGCTATCTGGTGGTGAGGCGGCAACGTTCAGGCGAGCCCCCAAGCCCAAACGCTGCCACTCATAACCTTAGCGCTTTATTGGCAGGTTGGGGGCATAAACCCGATAAAAATTATTACTTTTTGTAAAGTTGCTGAGTATTTGACCGCGTGGACAGCGATTTTATACAGGGTTGGCTGCATTCCGATGGGCGCAACAAACACGACGATGGGGCGTATATCGATGGCGAAAGGAAAAACGCAGTTATTGTGGTGGGGGATTCCCGTCCTTCTGCTCATGGCTGGAGGAGGATGGGGGTACTATCGGTGGGCGAATCAAGGGGCCAGTCCAATTGGGGTTTACTTGAGTCCCGTCACTGTTGGCACAGTGGAAGACTCGCTGAATCAAATTGGCATCGTGAGGTTGGCTCGTCAGCAACCCCTCCAATCTGCGGTGGAGGGGCGGGTCGAGCAAGTCTTTGTGACGGAGGGCGATCGCGTCGTCCCAGGTCAAGTCCTGCTGCTGCTCCAAGACGATACATGGGAAACCCGGTGGCGAGAGCATGAACTCAAGATTCAACAACACGAAATTGACCTGACGCTGCAACATCGGGCGATCGCCACTGCCGAGCTAGACCTCCAGGATGCCAAAGCGACCTTGCTGGAAGATGAAGACCTATTTGACCAAGGGTTTATTGCTGAGGACCAGCTTGATCAGTCCCGTCGCGAGGTTCGGAGTGCTGAAGATACCCTACAGACACAATTTTTGGAACTAGAGAAACAACAGTTAGCGCTCCAAAGTCTGCTCCTAGACGGTCAGAAACTAAAGCAGGAACAACGAGACCAGCAGATTCTAGCCCCGGGACGGGCGATCGTTTTGGATGTGATCGTCCAGCGTGGCGCAGTGGTAGACACAACCACCGATCTCATGATCCTGGGTGATCCCAGCCGTGAGTTGGTCTATTTGCAACTGCCTCCTTTGAGAGCACAACAGATTCAACCGCTACAGCCAGCACGGATTCAACCCCTTGGCCCCGATGCAGCCGTCTATCCCGGTACCGTTTTGAGCGTGGCCTTGTTGGCGGGCAGTAGTGACGACCGGGAACAAGGGGGGCAATCAACCGACCTGAGGGTCGTTGTAGAGTTGGATAGGCCCAGTCAAGCACTCATTCCTGGAACCCAAGTTAGTGTTGATATCATTCCTGAGCAGCGTCTGGATGTGATTAAGGTCGAGGCGGGAGCCATCCAACAGTCGGACGACGGCCCTTTTGTCTGGGTGTTGGGAGCAGACAATACGGCCCAACAACAACCCATTACGGTTGGATTGGAGGGGCTAACTGAATTGGAGGTGACTCAGGGATTGGAGGACGGCGATCAGGTCATTGTTCGCCCAGACCGTCCCCTAACTGAGGGCGCTGTGGTGGAAGTTTTAGCCGACTCCCGGCCCACATTTCCATAGTACAGACGTAGGATAACGGATGTAAGAGCGTGGTCCTGAGGTTGTAGCCAACCTTGGGACTAAAACTTCAATTTGTATCAATAATTTGTATCAATGCGTTTCCTGCACTTCTCTCTTGGCCTTTTTATGTTTGGATAATCTGCCCACGGGTCAGTAATCTTGGCCCATCCATTTTCTTGCTTTCCTGCTAAAGTTGTAGTCCCAGTTACACTGAAGGAAGGGCCACTGGGACTACAACTGTAAGGGACTGTAGGGCATGAGGTTTCCTGCTTGACCTATAAAACTTGCTGAACATCTCTAAGCAAATGCACCGTTTTAGATACTTATGAATAACCAAGCCGATCGAGCCAAATTGCTTCAAGCTCTGTTGAAGCCGCTCTTGGACGACTTTCTGCACTGGTTTGGAAGGGCTAAGACTCTTCTAGAAACCCATGACATCCCCACCTTAGACACAGCAGAGCAAGCTGATTTGCTGGCCCGAATTACGGAGGCTCTCCAGGAAGTAACCGCCGCTCAAACGATGTTTGCGGCTCTCGGAGAACAGGTCGCGGTCGATATCGCGGTCGTGAACCAGTGGCATCGGCTTGTGGCTGAGTGTTGGGCCGTGTCGATCGCCTATCATCGGACTCAAGACGCTAACTCGGATCGTAGTAATCCGTAGCGCTCGGTCATTACATACACAGCCACAGATACTTTAGCGAAGCCAGAGACCCTTTAGGGGGAGCGCAAATTGTCTCTCGCCAAATGTTCTAACCGATGTGGCTGTCGCTATAGTAGACCATAGAGTCAGTAATCACTTTATGATGTAGAAGGTTTAAGAAGCAGGTTATTCATTCATGCTCCAAATTCTTTACTTGATAGCGTTTGCAACAGTCGCTTTTTTTGCTGTGTCCAATCTTTTGCGCAGCATGATGACTTTAGGCCAAGATGTTCGCCAAGGATACGGTAATGCGAGAGATGCGTCGAACAACCTGTCTGGGAGTGGCCCATCGTCGGCTGGTCAGTCTTCCCATCCAGAGCTGTTGGATGAAAGGGGTAAGGTCAAGCGGGAACCATACTTGGTGATGAAATCCATTTCGGTTGAAGATGCTCGCGAAAAGCTCGACGCGATCTACAATGCCTCTCCCGGAGGAGCCATTGACGATGACGACACTGAGCCTGTAGCCTAGGCTGCGGCGAGCGTTTCGGGCCAATACTTACGATGGGTGCTGGATTGAAGTCGTACGGGTCATTGCCTTTAGTGGTGTGGCTGTTTATAGGATTATTGCTACGTCTCCACAATTTAGCCCTGAAGCCGCCTTGGACCGATGAGTTTTCCACTTTGGTGTTTGGTCTAGGGCAAGGCTTTCGTCTGGTTCCCTTCGATCAACTCCTTGACCCAGCGATGCTTCTGTCCCCCCTACGGTGGGAGCAAAGCACGACTGCTCGGGACACGGTGCGGGTCTTGCTAACTGAAAGCAACCATCCTCCACTGTACTTTGCTCTCACTCATTGGTGGATGGAGGGATGGCAACAGCTAGGTGAACTGGGCAGGGAAGGGCCACTGTCTTCTTATGTGTCTTTGGTGCTGGCGCGATCGCTATCGGCCTGCTTTGGGGCCTTGGGCATTCCTTGCATCTATTTGGTGGCATGGTGGACGTGGCGATCGCGCTGTATCGCTCATCTTGCTGCCATCTTGATGGCCTTGTCTCCCTTCGGGATTTACCTTGCTCAAGAAGCTCGGCACTACACCCTGACGGTGATTTGGCTGCTGGGATCGTTGACCTGTCTGATTGCGGCGCTGCGACGGATTCGCGATCGCCGTCTTATTCCCCTACAGCTGGGGGTGACTTGGATCAGCTTCAACGGTTTGGGTCTAGCGACCCACTACTTTTTTGCCCTCAGCCTGCTGGCGGAGATGGCAACCTTAGCTTGGTGCTGGTGGGAATGGTGGCCGGAGCTATCCTTACCTCCCGCTTCTTCACGAACCCAAGTGTCATTCCACCCATCTAAACCACAATCTTGTTCTCCAAAAGGGCTGTGGCCTTCAGAAAAACTGCTGATTGCCCCGTCTCAGAGGCAAAATTTAGGGCGGGTTGGGGCGATCGCTTTGGGCACAACGTTGGCTGGCAGCATTTGGCTCCCTTACTTGCTAGCGACGCGCCACGGATCTGAGCTGATTCGCTGGGTGCAAAGTCCAACAACCCTGGATAACTGGAGCCAACCCCTAGTTCACACAATGGCCAGCATGGCTAGTATGGTGTACCTGCTTCCAATTCAAGGGGTGGGGGGGAGTACTCTGGCCCTGTCGGGGTTGATCTTAACGCTGGTAATCGGAGCCACGGCTTGGACTATGGCCCAAGCGATCGCGACGAAACGGGCAAAGACCCCACCACGTCTGGGTGTTGGGGCAACGGCTAGGGTGTTGGACCAGGATACCTTGCCCCTAGTGGTGATTGGCCGTGTCTGTGTGAGTGCGATCGCCATCATGGCCATTATCACCTATGGTTTTGGCCTCAATATCAGCCCCGTGTTTCGCTACCATTTCGTTTATTTCCCGGCAGTATTGCTCTTGATGGCTTGGGGCTTGGCTCAACTGTGGCATCAGTACCGTTGGATGGTCGGCATCATTCTCGCTATTGGGCTGTGTGGTGCCATCACCGTCTCCACCAACTTGGGCTATCAAAAACTCCATCGTCCTGATCAAGTCGTTCAAACGGTACTGGAGCGCTCCGCCCAGCCCGTGGTCATGTCTATTTCCCACCAGTCCCACGGCCAAACTGGGCGATTGATGGCGGTGGCTTGGCTCATGCAGGGTGTCCCTAATCCACCAGGATTGCGATCGCCCCAGTTTTTTTTGGATCATCAACCGTGCGATCGCCCCGGTGCCCAAAACTGTGGTAGTCCCAGCTCGGACCTGCGCCAAACCTTAGACACACTGCACAGCCCCTATGATCTCTGGCTTGTCAATTATCTGGGTACCACCAATTTGGGTCAGCACCAGTGTGACTATCAAACCACCCGACGCTTTGATGGCTACAAAGTGCAACATTACCGCTGCTTAACTCACTGATAAGCTACAGTAGAAAACACCATTGATCGAATGCTCAAGCCCCAATCCTCAAGGTTAAGTTGTGACTTTAACCTGATTCAGGGTCATTCGAGAGCCGACTCACGCTGATGCCATATCAAGGACAATAGAACCATGACAGTGCCCTCTCTTCTCGGTCTCGTGCTAATTGCGGTTTACTCTGCGGGGATGTGGAAATTTTGGTCAGGATTCAGCCGCACGAATTTTAGTAGCGGGAAATGGTATCTGGGAATGCTGTGGCCCGTTCTTTTGATTAATCCGTCCTACCGGGAAAATTTTGGTAAAGCCTTAAAGGGGCGCTAGATTTGGGCGAAGCAACCATTACAAGGCAAACGTCACAAGGCAAACGTCACAAGGCAAGCATCAAGGACTGCTGTGGGCAAGAAAAATGGGTAAGAAAAATTGGTAAATAAAAGACAAGATCCCGCATTGGGTGATTTCGGCGCAATGGTTCAAGATGCAAATTCCTGGCAGGACCAAGTGACCGCAACCACCGATCGCTACAACCAAGAATATCAGGGTAAGGCGTTTGATTTACCCGCCGATGTTGAGGCCATGCCCATCTTTCGAGAGTGGACCTCTGGGGCGTTGGCCAACCAAATTGCCTCTCCTTTTTGGGAACTGATGAAGCCGAAGAAAAAGCAAATTTGTCTGGATTTGGGCTGTGGCCTTAGTTTTCTGATTTATCCCTGTTGGCGGGAATGGGAGGCGATGTTTTACGGTCAGGATGTCAGTTTCTTTATCAAAGACACCCTCACCGCCCGTGGTCCCCAACTCAATTCCAAGCTATTCAAAGGGGTAAAACAATCTCCGGCCCACTTAATCGACTATGACGACAAGCAGTTTGATTGGGCGATCGCCACGGGGTTTAGTTGCTACTACTCGCTGGACTACTGGGAAATGGTGCTGGCAGCGGTGAAGCGATCGCTCAAGCCCGACGGCTCATTTATCTTTGATGTGCTCAATCCTGAGGCAGAAATGGCGGAAAATTGGGCGATTTTGGAAACCTATCTGGGAGCAGAGGTTTTTTTGCATTCCCTGGATGACTGGAAAGCGCTGCTCAAGTCAGCCAAGGTGAAGGTGGTTAAACAGCAAGAGGGACACCTATTTCACCTTTATCGGGTCAAGTTTACTTAGGCGGTTGCTGACAAACCTAAATTGGTGCGTTACGCTAGCGCTACACGCACCTACGCTATCCTAACCTCGTCCTCAAGCACAGGCTATGCAAGAAATCTGGTGGGTTTTGATGTTTCAGGTGCGGAGCCAACTGGCGGCTCTGCAACTTGCCGGTCGCCATCCCTACGGCAGCATTGCCTATGAATACGAGAAAAACTCCTATCCTCTAGCAATGGCAGATCTGGCCTGGGGGGAATCGTCGGCGGCTCTGGATTTTTTGCAACAACTGGATTCCCAAGCCGTGGAAACTCAGGGGATTGACCTACTGTCAGGGTTTACCCTCAAAGGTCAGATGCGGAAGTACTTTTACTTTGGCGATCGCCTCGATCCTGCTTATCGGCAGCGGATGTGGGAGGCGATGGATGAGTTTACTCGCAGTGATCCCCTGATCCGTGCGGCTAATCCTCCGCGCAAGTTTTGGGAACGCTCCAGGGATGACTGCGGGACTCCTGTGGATTGCCGCAACACCGACAATCTGCGAGCCATGCGGGAAACCTCTCTCTATTTGATGGCAGAAGAAACGGGCAACGAAGCCACCCGTTTGATTTATCAACAACGTTTGCAGCGCTATGTGTCCACCTTGCTCGATATTGGGATGGGGGAATGGGACAGTCCGGTATACCACGGCCATACCACAGCGGCCTACCTGAATCTCTATGATTTTGCCCAAGATCCAGAGGTGAAGCAATTGGCCAAAACCGCTTTAGATTGGTTGTTTCAGGCAGCGGCGATCAAGTACTGGCGCGGCGATTGGAATGGTCCCGCCAAACGGCTCAATGGCAATGGGGCGGCTCACTTTTTCTGGCTTTATTTTGGCGACGCGGCTCCACCGGAGGTCATTGAGCGGAATTGGTTGTATGCCCTCACTAGTGATTACTTGCCGCCGGATGAAGTGGTGGCGATCGCCCAGCGACAGTTTGCCCAACCGTTGGAAATCCGCCGCACCCATCCCCACTATGAAAACTGGAAACCTCACCTGTACGGCCCTGCATTTTATGAAACCACTTACATTGGCCATACCTATCAGTTGGGCAGTCTCGTCAAGGGAACTGGAGGAGATTGGAGCGGATTTAGTTTGCGGGTCGCAACCGATGATGGCGGTACCGGAGAGTTTCAAGTCAACGCCGACCACCCCCATGCCATTGCCCAATATGAAAATCTGCTCATTTGGTATGGTACGGAGGAACCTGAGCTACGTTTTCCTGATGCAACTGTCGAAACCCTAGATGATGTGACGTTTTTAGTCTGCGACCAGACCTGGATCGCGCTGCATCGCTTTGCCCAAGGCTTTGCTCTGGAAATTGGCGAACTCCAGACTCATGGCAACTTTGACAGCTTTAAGCGACAGGTATTGGCGCGATCGCGCTTAACGGCGACACCTAACCGAATAGACTATCAATCCAGCACCGGGGAAACACTGGCCGTTCAAATGGATTGGTCATCTGATCACGCGCCTGCTCCCGGCCCAATGGCACTGCCCCAGGTCTGGCGAGATCATATCCCCTACGACTGGAGCAACCATCACCAAGACTGGGTTATTCCGTTTGAGGAATTTGGTGATCCAGCCCCTCTTCTTGACCCACCAAGTCATGAATAGTGTTGCGGTATTGCTTGAGCTTGTGATCGACCCAGGCGCGATCGCCACTGTTTGCATACAGATGAACCATTGGTTCTCCAGCATCTGGTAGAATCAAGATCCAGCGATCGCCATCTAGCGGATCAATAATTTTGACCCCATCGGTGAGGTCTAGCACTTGGTCCGCATGGGCCTCCACCATGTAGCGCATTAACGCCCCTTTCACCATCCAGGGACAGCGCACAGTAATTTTACGATGGGTGACGTTGGGGAGTTCCGATCGCAATTGTCCCAGAGACCGCTCCTGAATCGTCAATAGCTCAATGAGCTTAGCAATACAAAACATGGCATCAAATCCCGGATGTAGTTCCGGAAAAATGAAGCCGATATCACCGCTGCCCCCCAGGACCACATTCCCATTGCGACTGACGGCTTCCATCAAAGCCGTTGGGTTGGCCTTGGTGCGGATAATGGCGGCATCATGACGACGGGCGATCTGCTCTACCGCCCCCGACGCGCTGACTGGGACTACAATGGTGCCACGGGGACGGGTCGTTAACATGACATGGGCCAACAAAGCCGTCAGCATTTCCCCTCGAATCAGCCAGCCCGATTCATCCACCAAAATCAATTGTTCGCCGTGAGCGCTCACCTGTACCCCAAAATTGGCGTTAAGGGCTTCCACCACATGGCCCAGTTGACTGAGTAAAATTTCCCGATCCTGATGTCCCGGCATCACTTGACTGAGGCTCGCATTCAGCACCACTGCATCACAGCTACATTTGCTCAGTAATTGGGGGAGGACTGCTCCTGACACGTTGTAAGCATAGTCTAGGACCACTTTGGATTTACTGTTACGAATTGCTTCCACATTGAGGCAGCGCTCAAAGCTTTTTCGATAAAGCTCCACAATTTGTTCTTGTCCCGAATAGCTCATGCTACCAATTTCTTGGATCGCTACCCGGCGAAAGTCTTCCTTAAAGTAAGCGCCCTCTATTTTTTTCTCGCGGGACTTGGGCAGATCGATGCCGTGTTGATTAAAAAATTCAATCAAAATATGATCGGGCCGACCGGGTTGGATCCGCACATGAATCCCCCCCTCCACATCTTGTAAGGAAGCAATAAACACTCGTGCAATAGGAATGGCGGTCGCCTGAAGATTCTGCACATCAATTCCGGCAGACATTAACCCCGCAATCAGCGATCGCGACACCATCCGGGAAATACTGCGCTGATCCCGCGACACCGTCACCTTTGCCCCCGGTCGCAAGGTCGATCCCAACGCGGCTCCCAGGCGCACCGCAAACTCCGGGGTAATATCCACGTTGGCTAACCCGGACACCCCCCGCTGGCCAAACAAGTTGCGACGAGCCACCTGCCCCCAAATCAGGTTCATATTGAGGGTGGCACCGGGTTCAATCTTTTTACTGGGCCAAATGCGCACATCTGGAGTAATCTGAGCTTCTTCTCCCACCGTAGAGAGCGACCCCACCACCGCCCCTTCTAAGACATGCGATCGCCGATCCACCCGTGCTCCCCGACCAATCACACAAGCCCGTAAGTGGGATTCTTCCCCCACTAACGAGCCATTCCAAATAATGGGGCGTTTCAGATCCGCATCACTGCCCACCGTGACGTTATCACCAATGACCGTGCCTGCTCCCAGGATTGCTCTGGGCCCAATGCGACAATTATCTCCAATCAGCACCGGCGGATGAATCCGCGCTTCTGGGGCAATTACCGTATTTTTCCCCACCCACAATCCTGGCGATGCCTCACAATAATAGTCCAGGCAAAGGGTTACTTTACGGTTCAGAGCATCATACTGGGCATCGCGATAGGCGTTCAAATTGCCAACATCACACCAATAGCTGTCGGCCACAAAGCCGTACATTGGCTCTTGTTTGGCCAATAGGAGGGGAAACAAGTCCTTAGAAAAGTCACATTCCTGATTTTTGGGCAAGTACCGTAGCACCTCTGGTTCCAGAATGTACGTTCCTGTGTTCACCGTATCTGAGAAAATTTCGCTGGTGGAGGGCTTTTCTAAAAACCGCTGAATTCGGCCTTCTGTGTCTGTAATCACGACTCCAAATTCAAACGGATTCGGCACTCTCGTCAGGATTAAGGTGGCCTTGGACCCCTGCTGTTTGTGATAGGCGATCGCAGCCGTCAGATCAAAATCCATCACACTGTCGCCACTGATCACCAGAAAGGTATTATCCAATAGCTCATCCACATTTCTGACACATCCCGCCGTGCCCAGGGGTTGATCTTCCTCAACGGCATAGGTCATTTGCACGCCAAAATCGCTACCATCTTGGAAATAGTCCCGCATCGCATCTGGCAAGTAATATAGAGTCGCAATAACTTCTGTGATATTATGTTCTTTAAGTAAATTAATAATGTGTTCAGCAATTGGTCGGTTGAGAATCGGCACCATCGGCTTAGGAAGATCACAGGTTAACGGTCTCAGCCGCGTGCCTGAGCCACCCGCCATCAATACTGCTCTCATACTTCCTCCTTTCGTAGTAGCAGCCGCTGCTGCCTCAGGTTTTAGTGCCCCTAGATCCCCATCCATCAAATAGGATTTTGATCAGACATTCTATTGTCTCGCTTGGTTGCTGTAGCGTTCCTAGAAATTTATAACCCTTTAATGATCACCTATGGTGACCACCGAAGGGAGGTGAGACTTCACTCTCTTGTCTCCGTCCGATCAAGCCTACCTTAGCGCAGAATAACGACTGCCGACTAAACCCATCGGCGCTTTTTCAATCGTGAGTTCATGGGGTTGTCTCATGCGCTGGAGGTTCGTTTCGATCGTGGCTGCGCCTTCCTGTTCCAGATCTTCGATGTAGCCCGGTTGAGCGTTTAGCGCTTCATTCCGACTGGAGAAGGGGCCAAAGAAATAGGTACAATCGTCTGTATCGATTTCAACCCACCATGCTAAGCCCAGCAACTCAAGTAGACTAAGCCACATACCCATCACCGCTCCCCATACAAAACGACGCTACTAAACCCATTTGCATTAGGACTTACAACACTAGGACTTACAACACTAGGACTTACAACACTATACATCCCATCGTCTGGCCCGATGTTCGGGGTTGATAGTTCTTGTATTGGCCAACAATCTGTGGCACTGTAGCGTTGCTAGTATACAACCCATTTCAAGGAATTCCACAGGGGTCGTTGCTCCATTCCGTCTCACATTGCCCCTGAATGAATCCGGGTGCAACACTTCCCGTGTTCTACTTGAATTCTATCGCTAGTCTATAATAGCGCCATTTAATCGTAGCCTGAGTTTTTCGGGCACCCGCCTTGAGGGCCGCCTGATTGATTAGATCAGCAGCAGACCATGAGGTCGTTGCCCCACAGTGACACTACAAAAAATAAATTTTCCCAAATAAAGCTGACAATTATTCGATTCTATTTCAAGGGGGTTAACTCTTTGGGGACACTAGCAGTAGTGAGATCGACAGGCTTCAGAAAAAAGGACGACTTTAATGGGTATGGATGACCTGAATAGTGGGTTTTCTCATCAGGCG